>JALEXS010000066.1 GCA_022780025.1 Mollicutes bacterium
TAAGCACATTCCAAGTAAAATTCGTAATTTAATTTTATCACTAGGAGCCAAGAAAACTAACAGTTGTTTCAGTAGGGCTGTTAGGTATAAAACTTCAAATGATCAAATTGCTGTTTTATACATTTACTACTATACGAGAGGTAACAACATGAAAAAATGTGAGAAATGTGGTAAATATATTGAAGATAGTGCAACATATTGTTCTTATTGCGGTTCAAAATATGGAGAACCAGTAACAAAGAAAAAAGAAGAAAAAGTACAAAAAAAGTTTAACTATTTGTCAATAATTTCAATGTTTATTGCTATATTGCCTACTATTTTTACAACACTAATATTAAATATTGTGAAGATGTTTCCTAAAGTAAATTTAGCAGACTTATTAAATGGACCATTTGGTAACGTAATTAGTATATTATTTTTGATAACTATTATTGTAGCTCCATTATTATCTATCATTGCTTTTATCTTAAGTTTTAAATGTGGTGGATTAGTATTATCAATTTTAGCATTTTTAATTTCTACAGTATTTATGATTTCAACATTTATAAATATTCCTAGTGGAACTAATTTATTAGATTATTTAAAAGCATTAGCTATTACGGGTTTTATAGGTTAAGAAAATGAAAAGTAAATTTTTTAATAAAGATTATTTAAAACACGCAATTAGACAATATAAATTTTTGGGTATTGGAACTTGCATTGCTTTAATAGTACTTGGAATTTTAATGTTTTGCTTCCCATTAATTAGTCATGCTATTGCTATTTGGGCATTTGTAATCGCATTATGTTTAGTTGGTTTCTTTGATTTTTTTGCATATTTATTTGGAAATAAAGATGATCAGAAATCTTCTTTAGTATTGCTAAAAGCTATTTTCAATATAATTATAAGTTTAGTTATTTTAGTACCACTTATTGTTAATACTGTTCAATTTGGCTTTTTACAGGCGATAGAACAATCGACCCTTGAAATATTAAGTTGGATTGTAGCTTTCATTGGTATTTACTTAATTTTCACAGGGATTGGTAAAATTATAAGAAGTGAAACAATTGCTTATCTTGGAGGTTCTAAAGTTATAGAAATAACTGTTGGTATTATATATATAATTTTAGGTATACTCTTTTGTGTAAATCCTGTTGTTAAGACCGTATCATTTATTACTTATGTTTTAGCAATTTATTTAATTTGTTATGGTATTATTTTATTTATAGAACTTGTTACTAATCCTACAATTAGAGACTACAGTAAACCTTTTACTCCTAAAAAAGCGAAAGAAAATAGTTCTAATGAGCAAGTAGTTGGTGAAGTAATAGATAATAATACACTTAAAAAATAAAGGGAAAGGAAAAATTTTATGTTGCATGTTGTTAATCATCCATTAATTACGATGAAATTAAATTTAATGAGAGACGAAAAAACTAATAGTAAAGATTTTAGAACTTTATTAGATGAAATCTCTTCATTAATGACTTACGATATTTTTAAAGATTTGCACTTAGTAAAGTGTGGAACCATTAAGACTCCTACAGGATGCGAAATTGATAAATTACATCTTGAATACAATATTATCGTTGTACCAATTTTAAGAGCTGGTATGGGTATGAGTAATGGCGTTATAAATATGTTACCTAATGCAAGAATAGGACATATTGGTTTATATAGAAACGAAGAAACTTTAGAACCTGTTGAATATTTTTTTAAAATGCCTAAAGTAGAAAATCCATTAGTATTACTTTGCGATCCTATGGTTGCTACTGGTGGAAGTGCAATCGATGCGATATCAAATTTAAAATCTAAAGGTTTTAATAATATAAGATTTTTAGCTTTAGTTGGAGCTCCAGTTGGAGTTGAAAAAATTATGAAAGCTCATCCTGACGTTGACATTTATATTGCTGCAATGGATGAAAAATTAAATGACAAAGGATATATTTTACCTGGCTTAGGTGATGCAGGCGATAGAATATTTGGAACATTATAATTAAACTATAAATTCTAAGTTATGAACGAAATTTATTTAAATAGAGACTATGTAATAACAACTAATATGTTAGATTGCTATGATAGATTGAAACTCTCTAGTATATTAGATTTAACACAAGCTATATCTGGTGAACATGCTGATTTATTAGATATTGGTTTTTCAAATTTTATAAAAAAAGGTTTAATCTGGGTGGTTATTCGTACAAAATTTGAGTTTTTTGATAACCCTAAAAATATAAAAAAATTAAATATAAGAACTTCGTTAGCTACACCTAGATTATTTGAATGTCCTAGAGATTATGAAATAAAAAACGATGAAGAAGTAATTGCTAAAGGGCGTTCGATCTGGGCAATTTATGATATTAACAATAAAAAGATAGTTCTTCCAAATGACTATGAAACGTTACTTATTGATAATAAAGGACTATTTCCTAGAATTAAAAAAATAGAATTAATTGACAAAAATTTGTTGAAAAAAATATCTTCTTTTAAGGTTCCTTTTTCTATGTTAGATCATAATTTACATATGAATAATACACATTATTTAGACTTATTTTTTGATGTTTTTAAACCTAATAAAATAGATGAAATTCAATCTTTTCAAGTTGAATATGTATCGCAATGTTATCTAGATGATGTTATAGATTTATATATTTATGAAAATGCTAATAAAAAATATCTCTATGGTTATATTGAAAATAATTTAAAATTTTATATAGAGGTAACCTTTAAATGACACAAATCACAAAACAAGTCATTGCTGATTCATTCGTTAAATTAGTCGAAGAAAAGTCTATTGATTCAATCACTATTAATGATATAACAAATAAATGTGGCTTAAATAGGCAAACTTTTTATTATCATTTTGCAGATATTTACGACTTGGTTGAATGGATTTTATTAGAATCTGCAGACAAAGTTATTGGGAAAAATAAGACATACAAAACGTGGAAAGAAGGTTATTTAGATTTATATTATTTTTGCTTGCAACACAAAAAATTGATTATATATGGATATAACTCTGTTAATAGAAGACAAGTTGAAAAATTTTTATATAGTGTAGCTTTCGATTTATTAATGAATGTCGCTAATGAGCTTTGTACTGATATTAAAATTAGAGATGAAGACAAAGTTTATATTGTTAATTTTTATAAATTTGCTTTTGTCGGCATTTTATGTGAATGGATTGATAAAGCTATGAGAGAAGATCCAAAGGAAATAGTCGCTAAATTAGAAAAATTAATTAGCGGGGATTTAAAAAAGGATTTAATTACTTTCTCTTATTGATTATCATTTAATATTTTTTGAGCATAAGAACATGTTGCAGTAACAACATGTTTTTGTTTTTTGATAATTTCTATAGCTTCTAAAACTAACTTTTTAGCTATTCCTTGCCCTCTTAATGAAGTATCAACAAAAGTATGAGTAATACAATTTGTATTTTCGTTAATTAAAGGAAAATCAATCTCAGCTACAACTAAATCGTTTTTAATGTACTTGATATATTCGTTTGTTTTTTCTATTTTCATATTTTTATTATATTTATTTATTAAAAAAAGAAAAGCAATATGCTTAAAAAATACCCCTCGTGGGTATATTATATTATTGAGGTAATTTTATGGAAAAATGTTGTAAATGTGAAAGCGATGTCAAAACAACCATTAGAGGCGATGAAGAGAAAAAAGATATTGAACATAGACTTAATCGTATTAGAGGCCAAGTAGATGGAGTTAAAAAGATGGTTGATAACGATGCATATTGTGATGATATATTGATTCAATTATCTGCTATTGATAAGTCAATTAAAAGTTTAGCAAATCTTATTTTAGATAGGCATCTTCATACATGCATTGTAGATAATATTAAAAAAGGAAATTATGAAATTTTAGATGAGATTAGTAACCTTTTTAGGAGATTCCAATGAAAAAAATATTTAATATTAAAGGAATGTCTTGTGCAAGTTGCCAAGCACATATTCAAAACGCAGTTAGTAAATTAGATGGTGTTAATAATGTCAATGTATCGTTATTAAATAATACGATGGAAGTTGATTATGATGATAATAAACTATGTATAAAGGATATTGAAAAAACTGTAAAAAAAGCTGGATATATTGCTTACACAAATAAAAAAGATGAAGTAAGTGAGAATAACAAAGATAATTTATTACTAAAATTAATTATTTCGATTGTTTTATTAATACTTTTAATGTATGTATCGATGGGACATATGATTCATTTACCAATGCCATTCTTTTTAAAAATCGATACAAGCGAAAACATGATTAAAAACTCATTAATTTTCTCTTTAACTCAATTATTATTAACTTTACCAATTATTTTTATCTATAATAACTATTTCATAAGTGGGTTTAAAAGATTATTTAAATTATCCCCAAATATGGATACCTTAATTGCTTTAGGAAGTAGTGCAAGTTTGATTTATGGTATATTTGCAATTTACATGATTGGATATGGATTAGGATATCAAAATAATGAAATTGTAATGAAATATGTACACAATTTATATTTTGAAAGTGCCGGTACTATTTTAACACTTGTTAGTTTAGGGAAATATTTAGAATCTATCTCTAAAAAAAGAACCACAAATAATATTAAAAAGATGGTTTCATTAGTGCCAAAAGAAGCAACAATTTTATTAGACGGGAAAGAAAAAACAATTTCTATCGATCAAGTAAAAATTGGCGACATAATCGTTTGTAAAAAAGGAGAAAAAGTCCCAGTCGATGGAATTATTATTGATGGAAGTGGGTCTTTTGATGAAGCAAATATTACTGGAGAATCAATGCCTGTATATAAAACAAAGGATGATAAAGTATATTGTTCATCAATAATTACTAATGGTTATGCTTTAGTAAAAGCTGAAAAAGTTGGAAAAGATAGTTCAATAAACGTAATTATTCAATTAGTTGAAGAAGCTGCTAATTCAAAAGCACCTATTTCAAAACTTGTAGATAAGATTTCATTATTTTTTGTTCCTACTATAATAGGAATTTCTTTAATAGTTTTAATATCTTATTTGATAGCAGGATACAATTTTAGTGAATCATTTAATTATGCAATCAGTGTTTTAGTAATTGCTTGTCCATGTGCTTTAGGGCTTGCCACACCTGTTGCTATTATGGTTGGTACTGGAAAAGGCGCTGAGTGTGGTCTTCTTATTAAAAATGCTGAAATATTAGAAAATGCTCACAATATTAAAACCATTGTTTTAGATAAAACAGGTACAATTACAGAAGGTAAACCTCAAGTAACTGACTTTATAAATAATTTAAATGAAGATGATTTACTAGATATAATATATTCTTTAGAAAGTAAAAGTGAACATCCATTAGCTGAAGCGATTGTTTCTTATTGTAAAAAAGAAAATAGAAATAAACTTTATGAAATAATAGATTATATTTCTATTGAAGGAGAAGGTGTTTATGGGAAGATTAATAGTGATATTTATAAAATAGGAAATTCTAAGATAGTTAAATTAGATAAAGAAATTGAAAATATATTCAATAATCTATCTAATAATGGCAAAACTGTATTATTTATAACCAAAAATAATCAATATGTTGGATTAATTGCCTTAAAAGACGTTATTAAAGAAAACTCAATTTCTGCTATTAAAACATTAAAGAAAATGGGAATTAAAGTAATAATGCTTACAGGTGATAATAAAAATACAGCTCAAATAATTGGAAAAGAAGTAGGAATTGAAAATGTAATATCAGAAGTAAAACCAATTGAAAAAGAAGAAATTATTTCTCATCTCCCAAAAGATAAAAAACATCTTATAGCTATGGTCGGAGATGGTGTAAATGATGCTTTAGCTTTAACAACTAGTGATATTGGAATTGCTATCGGTGGAGGAACTGATATTGCAATTGACTCTAGCGATATTGTTTTAATTAAAAACGATTTAATGGATGTAGTTAATGCAATTAAATTATCAAAAAGAGTTTATCGAACTATAATAGGTAATTTATTTTGGGCATTTTTCTATAATTGTATTGGTATTTTATTAGCTACAGGTTTGTTTGTACCTTTCTTTGGGGATAATTTTAAATTAACACCAATGATTGGTTCAGCCTGTATGGCTTTTAGTTCAATATTTGTTGTTCTTAATGCTTTAACAATTAATTTCTTTAAACCATTAAATAGTAATATAAATGATAATAGTATAAAGACCACAATAACTTTCGAAGTTAGTGGCATGATGTGCGAGCACTGTGTTAAAAGAGTAGAAGATGCTATAAAATCCATCAATGGTGTTGAAAAAGTGAGTGTATTATTAAAGGATAAAAAAGTGATTGTAGTTTCTAAAAATGTTGATCCTTCTATAATAATAAGTGCAATTAAAAAAGCTGGATATAGTGCTAAAAAAATCTAAAACCCTGCTAAAAGCCAATATTTTTTAAGAAATCATATAATACAAATAATTATTGAATGTGAAAAAAATCCAAAATTATTAATAAAACTTCGATTTTTATGCTCTAATTTATTATTCTTAAAATTATGTCTTATGCTTTAATTCTAAAGAAGTAAATTATTATAAATAATTTATATATTAATTATTTTGAGAGCGATTACGTTTTATTTTAAAAAAATTCTAGTATAATAAACAAGTATGAATAAGAATGTTATTAAAGTAATTGGTGCTAAAGAAAACAATTTAAAAAATATATCAGTAGAGATTCCAAAAGACAAGTTGGTTGTATTTACAGGTGTTAGTGGAAGTGGTAAATCTACTTTAGCTTTTGATACGATTTTTGCCGAAGGTCAAAGAAGATATGTTGAGTCATTATCAAGTTATGCTCGACAATTTTTAGGAAGTTTTGAAAAGCCTGATGTTGAAAGTATTGAAGGTTTATCACCAGCAATATCTATTGATCAAAAATCTACAAGTCATAATCCTAGATCTACTGTTGGTACAGTTACTGAAATATATGATTATTTAAGATTATTATTTGCTAGAATTGGTGTTCCATATTGTCCAACTCACAATATCCCAATTATTGCTTTTTCTTTACAAAAAATAACAGACATTATTATGAATTTACCAATAGGAAGTAAAATACAAATATTATCTCCAATTGTAAGAAACGAAAAAGGAACTCATAAAGATACTTTAACAAAAATTAAAGAAAATGGATTTAGTCGTGTAAGAGTTGATGGCGAAGTATGCTTTATAGAAGAAGTAAAAGATTTAGACAAGAATAAAAGACACAATATCGATATTGTTGTCGATCGTGTCGTAATAAAAGAAGATATAAGACCTAGAGTATTTGAATCTTGTGAAATTGCTAGTAATTGGGCAAATGGCTTTGTCTTATTATTAAACGGCAAAGAAGAAAGATTATTTAGTGAACATAATGCATGTCCAGAATGTGGATTTACTGTACCTAAATTAGAACCTAGATTATTCTCTTTTAACTCACCTCTTGGGTGTTGTCCATCATGTAATGGATTAGGAATTAAACAAGAAGTAGATATTGATTTACTTGTTCCTAATAAGAAACTTAGCATAAATAATGGTGCAATTGTTTTTTATAAAAATACAGTTAATAGTTCGAATATTGATTGGCAAAATTTTGATCAATTATTAAAGCATTATAAAATTCCAAAAGATATTCCTTTTAAATATTTATCTAAACAAGATGTGCAATATATTATGCATGGTAGTGACGAGCCAATTTCTTACACAATTACTACAGTTTCAGGTAATATAATGAAGAAAACTGGTTTTATAGAAGGACTTAAAACAAAAATTGAAAGACTTTATAAAGAAACTACGAGCGAATTTAATCGTGAATACTATGGAAAATTTTTGCGTGATATTGTTTGTACGACATGTAATGGTGCTAGATTATCAAAAGAAGCTTTAAGTGTAAAAATTGCTGGTTTAAATATTTATGAAGTATCTTGCTTATCTTTAGATAATTTATATAAATGGATATGCGATTTAGATAAACACTTAACTCCTTCACAAAAAACTATTGCTGAACTCGTTGTTAATGAACTCAAAAATAGAGTAGGATTTTTAATTAATGTAGGTTTAGAATATTTAACTTTATCAAGAATGTCTATGACTTTATCTGGTGGAGAAAGTCAAAGAATTAGACTTGCAACACAGATAGGGTCTAAATTATCTGGTGTTTTATATGTTTTAGACGAACCTTCGATTGGCTTACATCAAAGAGATAGTGAAAAATTAATTAATTCCTTAAAAGAAATGAGAGATTTAGGAAATACTTTGATTGTAGTTGAACACGATGAAGAAATGATTAGAAGCGCTGATTTTATTGTGGATGTTGGACCTGGAGCTGGAATTCATGGCGGAGAAATTATTGCTGCTGGAAGTTTAAAAGATGTTGAAGATTGTAAAAATAGCATTACAGGGGACTATTTAAGTGGTAGAAAATTTATTCCTGTTCCAATAAAAAGAAATAAAGGAAACGGTAAATTTCTTACAATTAAAGGCTGTACTGTTAATAATTTAAAAAATATTGATGTTAAATTTCCACTTGGCTCATTTATATGTGTAACTGGAGTTAGCGGCAGTGGAAAATCAAGTTTAGTAAATGAAACACTTTATTTAGCGATTTTAAAAGAATTAGAACAAGGCGATGCTGTTCCAGGACCTTTTAATAGTTTATTGGGAGTAGAATATATAGATAAAGTAATAAATATATCTCAAGAACCTATAGGAAGGACTCCTAGAAGTAATCCAGCTACATATGTTAAAGCATTTGACGATATTAGAGATATTTTCGCAAATACTATGGAAGCAAAAGCTAGAGGTTTTGATAAAGGAAGATTTAGTTTTAATATGCCTGGTGGACGTTGTGAACATTGTCAAGGCGCTGGTGTTACTAGAATTCCTATGAATTTCTTACCTGATGTTTATGTTAAATGTGATGAATGTGATGGTAAAAGATATAATAGTCAAACTTTATTATGTACTTATAAAGGAAAGAATATATATGACGTGTTAGAAATGACAATAGAAGATGCATACAATTTCTTTAAAAATCATATTTCGCTAGCTAGAAAACTTAAGACTTTAGTTGATGTAGGCTTAGGATATATGAAACTCGGTCAACCAGCTACAACTTTATCTGGTGGAGAAGCTCAAAGAGTTAAATTAGCTTATTATTTGCAAAAAAGACCAACTGGTAAAACTTTATATATATTAGATGAACCAACTACGGGATTACATGTTGATGATGTTAATAGATTATTAAAAGTATTAAAATCTATAGTAGATAATGGTGATACTTTATTGATTATTGAACATAATTTAGATGTTATTAAAGTTGCTGATTATATAATAGATATAGGACCTGAAGGTGGAGATAAAGGTGGTAATGTAGTTGCTACTGGTACACCTGAAGAAATAGCTAATAATCCTAATAGCTATACTGGTAGATATTTAAAGAAAGTTTTATTAGAAAATAAAAAAGGAGAAAATTAGATGCACGATTATATTTATTATATTGGATTAATATTAATTCCTATCTCATTAGTTTTTTCTTATTTATTTATACATAAAACATATAACGAAATAATTAATGGAGATCTGCAGGGTATTTTGAAAAAAACGAAGGTTTTTGCTTTAGCAGGGATTGGCTTATTTGCACTTAGTTTTATTTTATTAGATTGGGCTTTCTTTATTGATGTAGCGACAATTAATAATATTAAAGAACAAGGTATAGCCTTAAATCCAGGATTAGTATTTCTTTCATTTTTCTTTGGAACCTTATTTATAATTGCAATGCATTCTTTTGTATATAGTTTTTTCTTATATTGGTATTTTAAAAATACTGATCCAAAAAAGAGAAAAAAATTATTATTGGTATATAGTATATCTATTGTAGTTGCTATTGTATCACTTATTTTATTTACTGAAGGTAATGCTCAATACTGGATATATCCATTAGCAAATATTATTCATATCGGTGAAGGCGGAATAATTTTAACTAGAACAAAGAGCGATGTTTTTGCAGCGAAGGGTTTAAATATAGCTTTATATGCACTTTGTATTTTAAGCGGTGCTATTTTAGTTCTATTTATTTGTGATCATTATGCTTATAAATATTATGGAAAACATGGACTACTCTATACTTGTTTTTTAATTGCTTTTCCTAGTGGAATTATCGGTGCTAGATTATGGTATGTTTGTATAGATATGTTAGATAATGGTGCTGGAAGTCAATTTATTCAAAAACCACACTCTATATTTGAAATTTGGAATGGTGGCTTAGCTGTTATGGGTGGTGCTATATTAGGTATAATTGCTGGTGTAAGTGTAATACTAGTTTATAAATATGCTCTAAAGCATAAAGATTACACAAAAATTAATTTATTATTTTTAGTAGACTTTATTATTCCAACTATTTTAATTGCTCAAGCAGTTGGCAGATGGGGAAATTTCTTTAATAATGAAGTTAATGGCGAATTAGTTAATTTAAATTATTTTGCTCGGTTACCTACATTTATTAGAAGACAGATGCAATTTGCTGATCATGCTTCATGGGGCAGTAATCTAGTAGATCCAAATAAAATGTATTTACCTTTATTCTTTATAGAGTCATGTACGAATTTGATTGGATATTATGTTATATATTTTGGATTTGGAAGAGGAAATTTCAGTAAGTTATTTATTAAATTGATTAATAAAATAAAACCTAATACTATAAAAGCAGAAAAATATCATCCAAACGGTGCTTGTGTTGGGGGCTATTTAATCTGGTATGGTATAACTAGATTAATATTAGAACCTCTTAGAACAAGTAGTGATTTTTATCAAAGTAGTATTTATAGTTCATATGGATTAATAATTGGTGGCGTAGTGGTTATAATTCTTGCAATTTTACGGGATATTTTTGTTACAAAACGCAATGTGAAAAATATAATATTAAAGCCTGAGGATTTGGAATAGGAGTTAAATATGTTAAAAGTTTTGATTTTTGATATGGATGGCACTATTGTCAATACCGATGATGTATTAAGACATACACGGTATGATGTTTTTGAACATTTTTATGGAGATCCTCATTATGTAAGTGATGATACTATAAGGGCATTTAGTGGACCTAGTTTGAAAGACACTATAAATAAATATTTTTCAAAATTTAATTATGATGAAGTTAGATCTTTTTATTATAGCGTTACAGGCCAATATTATGATAAATATGCATGTTTATTTAATGATGAAAAAGAAGTGTTACAAAAATTATATGATGATGGTTATACGTTAGCTGTTTTTACTAATAAAAATAGAGATAGAACTTTTTATTGTTTAGATCGATTAGGATTAAGAAAATTTTTCTCTTATGTAGTTACAAGTGATGATATTAAAAACACTAAACCAAATAGAGAAGGTATTGATAAAATATTAGAATACTATAAAATACATAATAACGAAGCAATTTTAATTGGTGACACAATTTATGATTATTTTGCTAGTTTAAATGGCGAAATTAAATGTATGCTTTTAAAAGTTGCAAAAAGAGAATTTCCAAATGATATTTATCCAGTAAATATATTTGAAAGTTATTTAGATTTATATAGGGGAATAAAAGAGTATGTTGATTAAAAAGGATGTTGCAATTATTGGTGCTGGTGTTGGTGGAATGAGTGCTGCTATTTATTTAGCACGTACTAGATACACTTTTGAAATTTTTGAAAAAAGTGCTATTGGTGGAAAACTTAACATCATCAATAAAATTGAAAATTATCCAGGAGTTAAAGATGTATCTGGATTTGATTTAGCAATGGATTTTATTAATCAATTGAAGTCTTTAAACGTTAGCATTAATAATACTGAAATTTTAAAAGTTGAAAAAAAAGGCAACTTCTACAAGCTTTTTTCTAAAAAGGACACATATTTAGTTAAATGTGTTATCATTGCAACTGGCATGAGTGTTCATAAATTAGGTCTTCCTAATGAAGATAAATTTATTGGAAAAGGAATTAGTTATTGTGCAACTTGTGATGGTTATTTTGCAAAGAATAAAACTGTTTTATTATATGGCGATGAGGATAGAGCTTATATTGAAGGTCTATTTTTAGCTGGAATTGTTGGAAAATTATATTTTGTTCACGATAAGAAAATAGAAAAAACTGAAAATTATGAGAAGTTGATTAAGTACAAAAACGTTATCGAAATCCCTAATTATAAGATTTGTGCATATAATGGAAACGAAAATTTAGAAAGCGTAACTATTAAACAAAGTAATAAAGAAAAGACATTTGATGTTTCAATGGTTTTTCCTTTAGGCAAAGAGACTCCAATGGATTATTTATATAGCGAATTAAACTTAAAAATTGAAAAGAATTTTATAGTTACTGATGATGAATGTAAAACAAATCTTGATGGCATTTATGCTGTTGGAGATATTAGAAAGAAAAAATTAAAACAAGTTGTTACTGCAGCTAGCGATGGAGCAATTGCAGCAACTACCATTGTAAAATACTTGATTAATTTTAAAGAAAACGATGAAAGTAAGTAGTTTTACTAGAGAAATTAAAGAAGAATTAACTTTAAGTTGGATTGATGTTACAAGTGATTTAAGAATATCATTACTTTCAGCATTTATTAGAGCTAATGGAGTTATTTCTTTTTCTAATAGGTGTGAAAATTTGACATTAGAAGCAGATAATGCGCAAGTAATTAAATTTATTTATAAACAAATTAAAGAAACTATCGAAGATATAGACATACATTTTTATTTTCGTAAGACAATGAAATTTAATAAAAGCACAAGATACGCTATAGAAATAAAAGATGCTTCTAATATTTTAGATATATGTAAAATTAATTTTTTAGAAAATAAAATTGCTTATTCTTTAACAAGTAAAGAAGATAAAATTAGAGCTTATTTAACAGGATTATTTATATCAAACGGTAGTTGTAATGATCCAAGTAGTACTAATTATCATTTAGAAATTTCTTTAAAAAATGAAGATTACGCTAAAGCTGTTCTTAAAATGGTACAAAAAATTAAAACCAAAGATTTTAATTTTAAACTTATTAAAAGAAGAAATAATTATGTAATTTATATAAAAAAATCTGATTTAATTAGTGATTTTTTAAACTTTATTGATGCTAATGATGCCTGTTTTAAGTTTGAAAACACTAGAATGGATCGTGATTTATCTAATGTAACCAATAGGCTTATTAACTGTGATGGCTATAACTATAATAAAAGCATTACCAACGCACAAAAACAAATTAAAATGATTGATTTTATAGATAGTCATTTAGGTATAAAGAATATAACAAATGAAAAAGTAAGAAATTTATGTTATTTAAGAAAGGAATTTCCTGAATATTCTTATTTAGAATTATCAAATGAACTTTCGAAAGTATTAGAACAAAAAGTAAGTAAAAGTAATATTAATCACTTGTTTAGAAAAATTAATGAATTAGCTGAGAGATTAAATTATGAAGATAACTGATATAAATATAAATTATGAATTTGGAAGAAGAGTTAATTATTTAAGAAAACTTCAAAAAATTACAATTGAAGAGCTAGCTTTTAGATGTAATTTAAATAAAAATTATCTTGGAGATATTGAAAGAGGTAAGAGAAACCCTACTTTAGAAGTAATTGATAAAATATCTAAAGGTTTAAATATTTCTTTAGAAAAGTTATTTTCTGGAATTGGCATTAAATAATATTATATTTTAAATATAATTGTTTTACTTGAAATTGGAATTTCATTAATTCCACCTAACGAGCAAACTATTTTTAATTCATTAATATCTGTTGAAGTGTTTGGATTTTTTAATTTAAATATTAATTGATCTGAATGTTGTGATTTATTTAATACCTCGATAAGATTTGAATCATACTTCCGATTGTAATTAAGGCTATATGGATTAGTAGATATTGCTTTTAACGTCATTATGTCATCAGAATTAATTTTTTGATTTGTAGGAATAGAGGAAGATATACTTTCCATAGCTGTTTTATAATATTTATCAAAATTTAAAGCATAATTATTATTTTTACCAGTAACGCTAGCTTTTTGATATTTTGAAAATGAATCAAAAGTATTATATAGAGTAATTAATTTATTTTTAGTAGCTTCTAAATTTTTGAAAGATTCACCCTGCTCTTCTAATTTCTTATTTAAAATATCAAATTCATCGACAAATTTTATGACATTTTGAGTTGAATTATAGTTTTTAGAAATAATTTCTTTTCTTAAATCAAAAAAATTAGATTCTAAATTTTTCCCGTTCGTCATAAACTCGCTTTTTACAAATGTATAAGTATTTGTTTCGTTTAAATTATTAGCTTTATTATACCTTCCAATAATTGAGAATTCTAAACTAGTAGTAACTCCATTATTTTCATTAACTTTTATGACGATGTTATCTAATTCTTCAGGAAAGATTTGTTTTAAAAATATTTGTAATAATTTGTTTGTAATTTGATCACCTGTATCTAGACTCATTATTTTTTTATAAATAGATTTCCAATTATAATTTAATAAATAAGAACCAGCAGTACCTAAAGAAATAGTTAAACCGTCAGGAGTAGAACTAGATACGAAAAATTTACTAAGAATTTTTAATATTTCATTAATAGTAGAAAATATATTTTCTTTATTATTGATATTATCGACGCTATTTGTATTATAAGGAATTGTAGATGAAGGAATAGTATAATTAGGAATTAAATTTTTAATATCATCAGGTTTTATATTTGATGTATATAATGTGTCATTATCTCCTATATAGTATTTTTTATTATTTTCATCAACGAATGTATCATCAGCTTTGATTGAATAATATAAAGACCCATCTCCTATATAGTCTAAACTAAATCCTGAAAAATATTTTGTATCAATTCGATTTAAATTAGGGATTGAACTAATAAATAAAGGTATATAGGTAGAAAAATCTTTTGCATCTAAAGGATAATCGTAATTTATATTTAATGAAGCGATATCACTTAAAGTAAAATCTTCTAAATCTTTTTTATTGTATTTAACATTAATATCTAAAGGAATAGTTAAAATTTTGTTTTCCCTATAATCAGTAACTTCATTAGGAACTGCATTAAATACGAGTTCTGAATCAAACTGAACGCCTGATTCATAATCTTGTGATGAAATTGTATCAAATAAATTCTTTAAGGTATTTATTAAGACAATGTTATCTACTTTATCTGATGAAGATGAAGAAGAACTAGAGTTATCATTAGGAGTTATTTGAGTAGTATTAGGTTCTATTTTATTACCGTTTTTATCATATTGGGCTTTATCTTTAATAGTAAAAACATCACCACATGAAGTAAGTAGTGTAGCTATTTGTAAAAATAATAATAAACTCAATTTCTTTCTTTTCATTTTGTTGTTCCTACTTATATTTTATATATATTTTAAATATAATGAAATAATAAAATTATGCATATTGTTGTATGTAAATTTAATGATTTATTATTTTTGAATGTATTCAATTTTTAATGTTATAAATAAAAAAATATGCGATGGCATCGAATAAAAACTGATTAAATTTACATTCATTGACTAATAAAATATCTATTATTATAATTATTGTATGTATAAAAGAAACGTTATCAAAAAAGTAATAATTTGTTTGATTGCTGCTATTGGAATAAGTGCAGGAGGTGTTGCTGGAGCTATTTTAGGTGAAAGATTTAATACCTCTAATTTACCAAAAGCTAATAAAAATGATGTTAAATTAGATAACATAGCTTTTTTAATAAATGATTTTAATAATTATATTAACGGCAATAATATAGAAGATATAGATTTTTCTAAGATCAAAAATTTTTCAGTAACTGATTATGTTAACATTTCTTTATATAAATTTTTGAATCAAAGTTCATGTTCTATGATTTCAATAGGTAATAGTAAAACATCAGGAACGATTAAAACTAATCAAGATATAATTACTTCCTTTATTAAAAATGATGACCATTATTTTAAGGAAAGAATATCGTATTCTAATGTTGTAAAACTTGCTAATAGATTTTATAATTTTGATATTTTAGGCGAGATTAGCATGGTTATTGATGAAAATAAGTATGTTTTTGATGGAGAAGTAGTTGATAAATATCACGCTAATTATAATAAAAATTATAACAAATATACTGATGAAGATTACTCAAATTTTTTTGGCGTAAAATTAAATTCTCCTATTTCTTATATAATTTGTAATGATGCTTTGTTAAATTCTACAATGATAAATAATAAAAAATATAATAGTTCAATTATACTAAATAATAATTTATATGAAATAATTTTAGCTTTAGACGCAAGTAAATCAACGATTAATTATCGAAAAGAAATTCTATCTACTATAGATTCTGATAAAGAAAATGGAAAAGAAGTCGAGCCTAGATTTACTAGTGTTTTATTAAAATTTTATTTAGATAGGAAACTTAATTTAATTGAATATAAAACATATGAGAATTATTGGATTAAAAAGTTAGGGTGGAATGAAATGAAAGGTGAAGCTCGATATGTGGTTCAAAAAGGTGAAAATATTTTAAAAATACCAAATTTAGAAACTGATATTGATTATAAGGTACTTTATGAAAAATAGAATAAGAACTTTTTTAAAATATTTACTTATCTTTTTAATACCATTTTGTATTAGTTTTTCATTCTTTTTTGGTGTTTATCCAGTTATTCAAAGAAATATAAATGAAAATAAAATAAGTGATGAAGATAAATTCATTAATGAACTTAAAAATATCAACACATATTCTATTAAAGATGCAAATTTAACTTTATATAAAGTAAATAATGAACTTGAATCTAAACCTATTTCTGATGTTTATAACATAAATTTAAGTATTAATATTAATCCATTAGATAGTTTAGATATAAAAGCGAATGGAAGAATAAATATTAAATATAGCAATGCAAAAGGGATAAATAATTTAAATATTTTGGATACAAACTTTACATACTTAGATAAAAATATTTATTTTGATAATTTCGGGTTAGTTTATAATAAACCAATATATTTTAATTTAGATAATTTTTATAATTTATTTGATAATTTCGCTTATCAATTACCAGAGAGTTTAAATTTAAATAGTTTTATTAATTGTCTATCTAATATAAAAGAAATAAAAGAAGCAAATAGTGATTTTGTAATATATAAAACAAAAACTTTCTTACTTAATTATAATGAAAATAAACTAGTTCTTAGGACAGATGAAAATTATATATTAAATAGTATTTTTACTTTAGCTAATGAAGATATAAAGGTAAATGATGATTATTATTTAAGAGTAAATATTGATAACATTAAAAAAGGTACTGTTGTTTCTATTATTAAACCTAGTAAAGATTTTATTAATGTTGATAATTTGATGGATTCTATCGTTAATAGAAATAATAAGATTAAAATAGATCAAGGAAGTTCTACTTATATTAATGAATTTTCAATTGAATATTCTAATAAAGTTAGTATAAATGCAACTAATTTGAGAGTTGATGATGATTTAAAAGGCAATTTTTATATTTATAATCCAAATGAAATAAAAATAAATTTAACTAATTTAGTTAATCTTTCTATTAAAGGTGATATTAGAATCTATGAAGATAAAATTTATTTTCAAAGCTTTTTAGATGAAAATAAATCATATATAGACTTAAATATTTTATCAAAAGAATTGAAAAAGAATAAAATAGCGAATGGAGATCTTACATATTTTTATAATAAGTTAAATAAAGATTCTTCATATTCTATAATTAATCAAATTAATAGTAATGATATTAATACTGTTATTACTTTAAATAATAATTTAGAAAATAAAGATTCTTATATTAATTTTTATCATCAAAATGAAAATCTCACTAATATTAATTTGACTAACTTTGTAATAGATGATTTTATAGTTAATTCAAATTTAATATTAAGTGAGACTTATAATGATTTTAAAAATGATTATAATAATTTTAATAAAGATGAATATATTGACAAAACAGATATATTAATTAGCTTACTTATTTCTTGTTTTGCTTAGGCTTAAATAGCATCAATCTTAATGAGTTTATAACACATAAGAATGTAACACCAACATCACCAAAAATAGCAAACCACATACCGAAACTTCCAAGTATTCCACTAACCGATAATACCATAACTAAAACCTTAACAAGTATTGAAAATATAATATTTTCATATGCAACAAATAATGTGCGATTAGCAAGCTTTTTGATAATATTAATGGTATTTAGATCATCATTTAGTAGTACAACATCACTAGCTTCAATAGCTGCATCACTTCCTAGTGCACCCATAGAAATACCTAAATCTGCTAACTTTAAACTTAATGCATCATTCACCCCATCACCTACAAAGCCAACTACTGAATTTTTTGATTTATTCTTCAATATATCTTCTAATTTTTCGCCCTTTTCATTAGGTAATAAATCTGCATAAACATGTTTTATATTGACTTCTTTTGCAACATCATTTGCAATACTTATATTGTCTCCAGTAAGCATATAGACATTATTAATTTTATTATTATAAAATTCAGAAATTGCTAGCTTTGAAGAAGGCTTAATTAAATCTTTAATAATAATTGAACCAATAAATTTATTATCATAATTAATATAAATTATTGTACCGATTTCATCAGTTTTAACATAATCTAAATTAAACTTATTCATTAATTTATCATTACCAACGTATAAAGGAAGATTATTATAATTTAATTTAATTCCCATTCCGTCAACTTGGGTATAATCCTTAATAGAAGAAGCTGATAAAGAAATATTTCCGACTTTTCTTTTAATAGCAAGAGCAATTGGATGATTAGAATAATATTCCCCTGCAAGAGCAAGTTCTAACATATTGTAGTCTTTATTATTTTGAATTGTTTTATAGACTTCGAAATTGCCCATTGTAACCGTTCCAGTTTTATCTAAAACCAATGTGTCTAATTTATTTAACTTTTCAATATATACACTACCTTTTATTAAAGCTTTAAATTTACTAGCTTGTCCTATTCCTACGAAAAAGGCCATTGGAACGCTAATAATTAAGCTACATGGACAACTAACAACTAAGAATGTAGCACCTCTATAAATCCAAGTTGACCACACGCTTCCATTACTAATACCTAAAAATATTGGTGGAATAATTGCTATTAAAAATGCTAAAGCAACTACAATTGGTGTATAAAAATGAGCAAATTTAGAGATGAATTTTTCTTCCTTTGTTTTAGTGTTTGTAGCGTTTTCAACCATTTCAAGCACTTTGAAAAGTGTTGAATTATAGAAAGTAGTTGTACTTTTTATAATAATAGGAGAAGAAGAATTTATTACGCCGCTAATAATTTTATCTCCAGGAGCAACTTTTTTAGGCAAAGATTCACCTGTCATAGAAGAAGTGTCTAAATTACTATTTCCTTCAACTATTACTCCATCTAAAGGAATTCTTTCGCCAGGTTTTACTATAAATAAATCACCAACATTAACATCATATGGATCTACAATTGTTTCTACTCCATCTTTATAAATGGTGACTGAATCTGGTCGCATACTTAAAACTGATTTAACACTATCTTTAGATTTATCGTAGCCGATGTCTTCTATAAATTCACCAATTCTAAAGAAGACAATTACTGCTAAACCTTCTATATATTCACCAATTGCAAATGCGGCAATAGTAGCTATTAAGGTAAGAGTTACTTCATTGAAAATATCGCCATTAATTATTCTTTTATATGCTTTAATAAAATAAGGGAAAGATACAAATAAATAAACTGCTAATGTTATAGGCAAGATAATTACTAAATCAATAGGATGATTTAAAATGGTTACATCATGGCAAACTAGATGCAATGTGAGCGTAATAATTAAAGTAATGATCCCAATTATAATAGAAGTGATATTATATTTTTTCATACTATTTTATTCTCTTAAGCTCTACTCCATCTTCAAAATCCCTGCAGATTTCGAATATTTTTTCTAAATTTGATTCTTCGCAGCTTAAAATTAGTTTTTTAGTCATAAAATTAATTGTGGCATTTCCACTACTTAATGACTTATTAATTTTTCTTTCAAGTTCATTTGCACAATTTGCACAATCAAGCCCTTTTAAAATAAAAACGTATTCCATATTATTTTTCCTCCTTTAAATGTCTTCTAGCGGTTTCTATGATTATTGATACGTGTTCATCATCAAGAGAATAAAAGACATTTTTTCCCTTTTTCCTATATTTAACAATTTTGTTATCTCTTAATGTTTTTAATTGATGTGAAACACTAGATTTTGACATGTTAACTACAACGCATAAATCGTTAACGCTTAGTTCTCTATTATCTAATGCCCATATAATTTCTAATCTTGTTGAATCAGCAAAAATTTTAAAGAAATCGCTTATATCATAGATTTCTTTATCATCTATCATTTCTTTTTTTGCTTGTTTTACTATTTTTTCGTCGTAAATTGGTATGTTTGTTTGCTCCATAAAATCCCTTTCTCATATATAATAGTTGAACAATTGTTCAACTGTCAAGTATATATTAGACTTTTTATCTAATTTTTATGTGATAGAATATTTATTATGAAAAATTTAATTATATATAAGAGTAATACTGGTTTTACTAAAGAATACGCTGAAATGTTAGCTAGAAGAATTGTTCCTTCAGAAATTATTGATATTAAAAAGATTAATAAAAAGAAATTAAAAGAAGCTGATAATATATTTTTTGGTGGTCCATTAAGAAACAATGTTATTTTAGGTCTTAATAAATTTTTAAAATATTATGATAAAATTCAAGATAAGAATATTTTTGTATTTGCGACAGGCATTGAACCAATTACTGATGAAAAAAGGGAAAACGTTATTTTTACTAATGGTTTAGATTGCTATCATATTAGATTTTATTTATTACAAGGTGGTATGGATTTATCTAGAATGAGTAAAATTAAACGTAATTTTATGTTTATGGCGATGAAAACTGCTGCAAAAAAAGAAGGAATTAGCGAAGACTTAATTAAGCAAAGATTTGAGACTCCTATTAATTTTGTTAATTCATCTAATTTAGATAGAATGGTTGATGTTTATCATCGTGTAAATATAACTAAGAGATAAAAAATAAGATAACTTTATTTAATTAGTTATCATCAGTAATTAATTTATTTTATTTATTTATTAAAATAATATAAAATTAATAAACATGGAAAATAAAGATTCTATTAAAATTTTAGTTAGTAATAAAAAAGCACACTTTAATTATTTTCTAAGTGATTTTTTAGAATGCGGAATTGAATTATTTGGAACTGAAATTAAATCTATTAAAAATCATGGGTGTTCAATTAATGATGCCTATTGTGTTATTAAAAATAATGAAATGTTTATAATTAATATGAATATTGCCCCATACGAAAAAGGAACTGTTTATAATCACGATCCTTTAAGAAATAGAAGATTACTATTACATAAAAATGAAATTTTAAAATTTAATAATCGTGTCACAAAAGATGGATATACTATAATTCCTACAAAAATATATTTGAAAAAAGGTATGTGTAAAGTTGAAATTGCTCTAGGAAAAGGCAAAAAACTTTATGATAAAAGAGAAACTATAAAACAAAGAGATGATGAAAGAAATATGGCTAAAGCCATAAAGAGAACTTAATATGTATCAAAAGCAAACAATTCTTTATAAAATTTCTTTTTGTGCATTATTTACATCGCTTACTATTATATTATCAAGATTTTTTTCTATACCTGGATTATTTGGTTTACCTTTTTTAAAAATAAGTTTTGCTAATAGTGTTGTATTATTCGCTTCTTTTTATCTTGGCCCTATTTGGGGAATGGTAGTAGGAGGACTTTCTGATACCTTAGGAGCTATTTTATTTCCTCAAGGTGGAGCTTATAATCCTATATTTACTATACCAGCATTATTAACAGGTTTATTTCCTTATTTATTTTATAAATTATTTCATAAAATAAAAATTGATAAGAAATTTCCTATTTCATTAAGTGCTTTATTGATATTATTTTCGACATTTGTAACTATTATGTTAGTTTTAAATGATGATATTCTTAGTGGAAAAAGAGTGTATCATTTTTCTTTAGAGATGAAAATTGCTTTAATTTCTTTATCGTTTGGTTTATCTATAATTTATATAATTGGAGCCTTTTTTATAAAAAATAAATTTAAAAATAGTAAATTAAATAATAATTTTGATATTTATGGCCTTATTAGTGCAATGTTTTTTACTTATATGGTCATTAAAAACCCAATTAGTAGTATTATTTCTTCATTTATATTGAATTATGATTTCTTATTTATTTTATTTACAAAACTTTTAACTGGATTTTTTACTTGTCTAGTTCATAGTATGATTGTTATGGTTTTATTAAATATATCATTATTATTTAAGACTAATAGTGCAATAAATGAAAAATATTCTTTAGGTAGAAAAAATGACAAAGAAAAAAGTTGTTAAAATAATTATTATTCTTTTAGTTATTGCTGTCATTGCAACAATTATTACTTTAATTGTTATTGGGTGTATGCCTGATAATCCTAATAAAGATTATTGCGATGATGGAAATGGATGTACTGTTGGTGGTAAATCCTTGTTATTTTTATTAAGTAGAATTAATTATTTATTTTAATATCATAAAGTTTAATAGCATTTTTATACATAATTTTGTTTATTTGAGATTTTGTTAATCTTATTGAATTATTAAAATAATTTTGATATATCTCTTCATCTAAAGTTCGAATTCCATCGATTGGATTATCTGTACCAAATAGTATTTTATCAGTTAATTTATAATCTATTAATTTTTTAATAAAATTGATATCAACCCATGCTGTATCACAATACAAATTTTTACATTCTAATAAAGCAGCGATGATTTCGTTATGGTCTGTTTCTAAAACACAGTGAGCAGCAATGAACTTAACTTTTGGATATTTTTTACAAACTCTAATTAAATATTTTAATTGACTATATTTATCTTTAGCGGTATGAACTAAAATTGGTAAATTAAGCTTTTCTGCTACTTCTATATAAGGGCATAATCTTTCATCAGTCATTCTTACTCGTGATAAAAATGGATGTACCTTAAGACCATATATTATATCTCTATGTTTTTTAATAAAAAGTTCAATTTCTGCAGCGTTTTTTTCAAAAAACGGACGAATCCAAATAAGTAAACCGAAGTGTTCTTTATTATCATTAATAAAAGAAAGAACCTTTTTAGCTGCAGTTAAAGATGTTAATGGTTTAAGAAAAGAGTTATTTTCTTTGAATTCTGAACCATCAAAAGATAAGAGTGTAAAATCTATATTATTGTTTTTAGTTGACTCTAAAAGATTGGCCTTACATTGATTTAAAGTAGGCCAATATCCTAAATGAGCATGAGAATCAATTATATAATCTGGCTTAACACCAGTTTTAACTTTGATCATTTTATTTATTTTTTGGGTTGTTTATATATTGAACAGCGGTTGAGTTACTATAATTTCCAGTTGAAGAAGTGCTAATAGAAGTTTTATTTCCTCTTGGATAGAATTTGACCTTATTATTAGAACTCTTTGGAGCAGTTTTCATATCGTTATAATCTAAAATTATTTTTTCAAGATTTCCATTTTTAGCATAATATTCAATTATTTTATCGTTTTTACTTTTCTTCTTTTTAAAAGATTCACCAATACAAGTAAAAACGAAAGAAATATAATATAAAACTGAAATTGCTGCAAAAAGTAGGAAACCAATTAAGAAAGCAACATTAATGATTTTTGGTAATAAATCTTCATCACCAGAAGAGAAATTCTTAAATGTGATGATAGTTTTGATTTCTTCTATATTATTTTTAGTAAATAAGACATAATAACATCCAGAAGTAATAGCAAATAATAATGCGGTTACAACAAGAAGTAATAAGATTGATATAAAAGCAAAGCCTCTTCTTCTAATTAACATCATTAATAACATGATTACTATTGCAGCACCACTGACACAAGGTATTAATATCATTATTAAACTATAATAATTAAAACTACTAATTGCTTGCTTTATAGGTAAAGTAAGTATTTCTTTATAATCAGTATAACTGAAATAACCAACATTTTTTGCATTTACTAAAGTAGATAAATGAGATTCAGCAAAAAATCCAAACAAGGCGCCAGAGATGGCAAGTAAGATAATTAAAAATATAAATCTAAATATAACTTTCTTTTTCATAATGTTATTTTAATGTAAAAATATTAAAATATCTATAAAATATAGAAAGTTTATTAAATTTTTATAGGAGTTTTTATGGAATTAATTGACAGATTTAAAAAATATATTGCGATAGATACTATAAGTAATGAAGAAAGTGAAACTATTCCATCAACATCTGCACAAATTGACTTTGGCAAAATATTGGTAAAAGATTTACACGAAATAGGTGTTACAAATGCTTATCAAGATGAGTATGGTTATGTTTATGGATATATAGATTTAGGAAAAGATAAGACCTTAGGCTTAATTTCTCATATGGATACTGCTCCTGATTTTGTTGGAGGATGTAAAAATCCAAAATTTGTTAAAGACTATAGTGGCGAAGATATTGAACTTGATAGTGGAGATATTGTAAAAGTAAAAGATTTCCCATTTATGAAAGAATTAGTAGGTGATGATTTGTTATTCACTGACGGTTATCATTTACTTGGTGGGGATGATAAAGCAGGAATTGTAATAATATTTAAATTTATTGAATATTTATTAAAAAATAAAGACAAATCCAGTTATAATTTTTCAATATGTTTTACTGTCGACGAAGAAATTGGCCGTGGACCTATGAAATTTAGTGTTGATAAAATGAAAGCTGATGTAGCTTTTACTTTAGATGGCGAATCAATTTATGAAGCAAATTTTGAAAATTTCAATGCAGCTAGCGCTAAGGTTACCTTTTATGGAAGAAGTGTTCATCCAGGAAGCGCAAAGAATGTTATGATAAATTCTGTTTTAGCAGCAATTGCATTTAATAATTATTTACCTTCTGAAATGATTCCAAGTAAAACAGAAAATTATGAAGGTTTTATACATCTTGATGAGTTTAATGGAGATGTTAATAAAACAGTTATCAAGTTTATATTAAGGGATCACGATGAATTATTATTAGAAAAGAAAAAGGAATTATTAGAAAGTGCTAAAGAAAAAGTGCTTAAAGATTTTGATGGATTAAAAGTCGAACTTGAAATCAAAGATGATTATAAAAATATGGCTCCATATTTTATAAAACACCCTGAAATTTTACAAATGATTAATAAAGCTTATTTAATGTCTAATTGTAAATTAAAATATACTCCAATTCGTGGAGGAACTGATGGTGCAACTATTACATATATGGGATTACCATGTCCAAATTTAGGCGTAGGAGATTTTTCTCCTCACGGTAAGTTTGAATTTGTTTCTTTCACACAAATGGAAAAAATGGTTGAAATTTTAAAAAACCTTGCAAAAGCCCTGTGAACCCCAAAATTTTTACTTATATTCAAACAGCAAATGTTTGTTTTCTAAATTCTACAGGACTCATATTATTAAGTCCAGTTTTAATTCGAACGTTATTATAGAAATAAATATAATCACTAATTTTTAAC
>JALEXS010000067.1 GCA_022780025.1 Mollicutes bacterium
TTTCCTTGCATCTTGCATTAGGTGGTAAATCAATATGTATCCCCTTTTTATACTTGTCGATACATTCAAGTTTAAATTCTAATGTGTATTTCATGAAAAATACCCCTCCTCCTGTTGTCCAGGATTTGGGGTACAGTTCAAATAAAGGGTTTTCTTTTAATATTGAATATTTTCACGTGAAAACTTTTTAAATAATTTATTAATTTTACTAAAAATTTATGTTTGATATCTACTATTATTTATTGTAGATTAAACCTAATGAAACATTTAATTGGAAACTTGCTATATGGTCAAAGTGGTGGCCCTACAAGCATTATTAACACATCCGCTTATGGTATTTTTATTGAAGCTTTTAAACATCAAGACATTATCAAAGATGTTTATGCAATGAATTATGGGATTAAAGGCCTTTTATTAGATAAATTAACTAAGATTGATAAAGATGATAAAGATCTAAAGAAATTGCTAAATACTCCAGGTTCATTTTATGGAAGTAATAGATTTAAATTAAAATCTTATAAAGATGATAAAAAAACATATGAAAAAATATTAAATACATTTAAAAAGCATAATATTCGTTATTTCTTCTATAATGGTGGTAATGATTCTATGGATACAATCCATAAAATTGGTGATTATTTTAAATTAAATAATTATGAATGTAATTGCATTGGTATTATTAAAACTATCGATAACGATTTACCACATACTGATTTTTCAATTGGTTATCCTACAGCAGCTAAATTTATCATAAATAGTGCTATCGAAATATATTTAGATGATCATTCTTATGAAGAAGGTCGTATAAATATAGTTGAAACTATGGGAAGAAATGCTGGATGGCTTGCTGCAAGTGCTAAATTAATGGAAATAAAAGGTATTAAAGCTGATTTAATTTATGTTCCTGAAATAATTTTTGATATCGATGATTTTTTAGATAGAGTAAAAGACATTTATAATAAAAATAAACATGCTTTAGTTATTGTTAGTGAAGGACTTAAAAATAAAGATGGAGAATTTATTTTCCAAACTAATTCATTATTAGATTCTTTTGGTCATAATCAATTAGGTGGTTTATCTATTAAATTAGCTAATTTAATTACTAATAAATTAGGCATTAAAACTAGATATTATGAATTAAGTTTATTACAAAGAGCTAATTCTACTTCTATCAGTAAAACTGAACAAAAAATAGCAATTAATTTATCTAAATTTGCTGTTAAAGAAGCAATAAAAGGAGTTACTCAAAAAGCTGTTGTTATAAAACGAGTTTCTTCTAACCCTTATAAAGTCAAATTTGAAACAGTTGATATTGGTGAAATCGCTAACCAAGAAAGATATTTAGACGATAAATATATTGATAAAGATAATCATTATATAACAGATAAATTTGTAGAATATTTATATCCTTTAATAGATAAAGAAAAAGGATTATTAGACTTTTATAAGAAATAACCCTGCAGAACTCCACTATTTTTATAAAATTTGAACATTATGTTCTTTCATAAATTGTAATGTTGAATCTTTCCAAAACGAAGATTGAACTTCTCCGATATGTAATTTTTTAAGCATAAATAAGCATAATCTCGATTGTCCAATTCCTCCACCTAGTGTATAAGGAAGTTCATCATTTAATATTTTCTTTTGATATTTAAAATTTAAATATTCTTCTTTATTAGATATTTTAGTTTGAGTTAATAGAGCATTTTTATCTACTCTAATACCCATACTTGATAATTCAAGAGCATTATCTAGTAAAGGATTATAAACATAAATATCTCCATTCAAATTCCAATCATCATAGTCTGGAGCTCTACCATCTTGAGGTTTACCATTACTTAAATTGTATCCAATTCCTATAACAAATAAGGTTTTAACTTCTCTAATATAAGCGTTGACTCTATCTTCAGGAGATAAATTTGGATATTTTTGTAATAATTCTTCAGAAGTAATAAAAGTTATCTTTTTAGGTAAAATAGACTCAATTTTATATGTTTTTTCGACATATTTTTCTGTTTTATAAATAATACTATAAATCTTATTAACAGTTTTCTTTAAAAATTTAATATTTCTATCCTTATTTTTAATTAAAACTTCATAATCCCATTGATCAACATATATAGAATGATAATTATCTCTATTTTCGTCTTTTCTAATAGCATTCATATCAGTATAAATACCTTGATGCATTTTTAAATTATATTTACCAATATTAAGTCTTTTCCATTTAGCTAAACTATGAACAATCTCAACATTATTTTCATAATTATCTAAATAAAAACTAACTGGTTTTTCTAAACCATTTAAATCATCATTAATACCAGTTTTAGATTTAACAAATAAAGGTGCAGTAACTCTTAATAAATGTAATTTTTTTGATAGATTGGTTTCAAAATAACTTCTTACCTTAACAATTGCTTCTTCATTTTCTTTAAAACTTAATTTAGATCTATAACCATCTATATATTTAAAATCTTCCATATAAAAACTCCTAATGTTGATTGTAAATGAAATATTATTTTTTAAAAGTTAATTTTAATAATTTTACTATAAAGCATCGCTTTCTAATAAAGAAATCAGAATTGATGCCTCATTTATCCCGCTTTTTAATAATTTATAAATATAATCGTAATTTTCATAATTAATTTTATAATTTAAGGAATTTGCAATATTAAAAACTAACTTAAAATTATTAATGATCATTTCTTTCTTTTGTTCTTTATTAAATTTAAGAGCAACTAAACAGTTTTTTGTACAAAGTTCTACTTCTTCATACTTATTAATTTGATCATCTACTTCATTTAATGTTAATAATTTGCTTAAATAATTAATTAGCATATCTTTATAAGTAATTGGTTCATCAAAAACCGCAAATAATGGCGTTTTAACTGATTCTTTTATAAAAATATCATATGTTTTTTTACCATCGCATTCTTTATAAAATTGATAATAATCTTCCATTTCAGATTTTGAAAAATTCGTTTTTAATTCATTAAATAAATATTCGTTATTATGATATAAAATCGCTTTGTATAACTGCTTTTTCTTCCATAAATCTTGAATATTTCTTTCTATTATTTCATTAATTAATAAAAATCTATTTAATATTTTAAAGCTAATAATAGCTAATTCATCATAAGTTAAATAATTAATTAGATTTCCTTCCATTACAAAAATTAAAAAGCATTGGAATAATCCGTCTAAAAATAAAGACATATAGTCATTACTTTCATCTTTTTCATTATTCATTATTAATACTAAATCTGTTAAATTAACTCCTGTATCAAAAAAATCTATACAAGAAGCATAAGGAACAAAATCTTCATTAACCTTTAAGGACTTTTTATAAAAAGAGTTTTTAAATTTAGAATAAGAAATAAGATTTATCACATCATATAAATTTTTAATATCTTCTTTAAAATCTTTTGTTCCGTTTAATTCATCATTTAAATAATCATATTTCATATCAATATTAATCTTAAATGCATCTCGAGCTAGTGCTAAAAAACCAGATTTCTTATCAAATTTTAAAAAATTATCCATCGTAGGAAGTTTATTTAATCTATTATAAAAATATACATAATAATTATTTTTAATTATCTCTTCTTGATAACTTGTTGAATAATTACTTAAAACTTTATTAATCTGATTAATTTTTGCTTGTTTTATATCAATATTGAATATATATTTTTTTAATAAATCAAAATTATCAGCATACTGTTCTCTATTACATTCTAAAAATAATAAGAATATATTTTCGAATATGTAATCAGACATAAAATAAGAATAAAATAAATGACTTTTGCATTCTTTAGACTTTAAATAAAATTCATTTAAAGTCATTTTAATATAAAAATCTATTATATCTATATTAAAAAACTTATCTATTTTATCTGGTAAATATTGTAATAGTAATTCCTTGGTACAAAAAATTTTATTTAATCTATTTTCATATTGTTCTTGTTTCATTGTTATTAATTTTTTTCTTCATTAATTAATTCTATATCTTTTGATGCTTTATGAATAATAATTGAATTGCAAACCATACTCATTAAAGAGAAGCTAAGAGCGAGCAAAATATAAACTATAACGGAAGGTTCAATTTTTCCTCCACTTATCATACTTTCTATACCGATTATAACAAAAAACGCTAAGAAAATAACATCAAAAACAAGGCATGCAATCGAAATTTTTTGCTTTTGTATTTTTATTTGGATAATCTTTAATATTAAGCCAATTATTGATATAAAAAGTAATATACTAGTTATTATTAAAATAAAGATAAAAATAATAAAAGCCATTCCTTTTCCAAGTCCTTCAGCTACTGATCCACTTTCTCCAGATGCATTATTACTTAAACCTATAATAAAAATAAGTTCAATTATTCCAGAAACAACTACATATACTATATAAGATATCAAAGATAAAATATTTAAAAGTTTATATTTATTTTTCATTGTTAAGACATCTCCTTTATTTAATTATATTATATGTCAACGAATATTACATTATTTTTACAAACTTGAAGTAATAACAAGAAAAATACCTAGACAAATTATGTATAAACCAGTAATCATTTTTCTACTAAATTTTTCTTTTAAAATTAAATAAGAAAATAACATTGTTAATAAAATTGATAATTTACCAATCGAAGAAACTCCTACTGGATTTGAATTTACGTAATTTAAAGCACTATATTCTAATAGCCACGCTCCCCCAGTCATTACTCCCGAAATCGTTAAAAATATCCAGGATCTGCAGGTTATTTTTTGAAAATCCCTATAATCTTTCCTAAAAACAACAATTAAAGAAGCAAAAATAAATACTATAATTGTCCTAAATAATGTCCCTAAATCACTTGGTGTATCCTTTAATCCTAACTTAATAAATAAAGAAACAAATGATGCAAACACTGCACTTAATATAGCGTATATTAGCCATTTATTACCTTTATTTGTCACACTTCTTTTTTGATCAATATTAAATAAGTACCTATAAAAATCAAAATTATAGATATAATAAGACTTGCTAAAGATAATCTATTACCACCATTGGTAGTGTCATTATAAAAGAAAATAATAAACAAAATACTTGTCAAAATAAAACTAGATTTATCAATTGCTGCTACTTTACTAATGTTTCCAAGTTGAATCGCTTTATAGTAACAAATCCAAGAAGCACAAGTAAATATTGAAGATAAAATAAGAAAAATATAATTCTTATAAGTGAAAGATCCAAATTTATAAATATCTCCACTTATAAAGCAAATAATTACACTACATATAATTACTACAAAAGTTCTATAAGCAGTTGCTAAATTTGAATTTACTTCTTTAGAAATCCCAATTTTTGCAAAAATATTTGTTAAACTTGTAAAACAAGCTGCACAAAGCGCTAATATAATCCACATAATAATTTCGTCCAATATAATTTGAACAACAATATTGTAGACCTCTAAATACATAATTATCTATATTAAAATGCATATCTAAATATTTTTTTATAAACAAAAAAGTGAAATTTAAATCGATTAAATTAATCAAATTTCACTTTTAAAATTACTTTTCTTAACTAATTGTTAAATTTTCATGGCTACATCCCATGCACGCCAAATAACAGTTCTTAAGTTACCAACTTTTAAAGCATCTCCAACTAAATATACATGTTTAGAAGGCTCAGCAATTGGTGTAGGAGTATAACCGATAGAAATTATTGTTGTATCACACATAATTTTATCTTCTGAACCATTTTTATTAGTAACAACAACATAATTTTCACCAATTTCTTTAACTTTTGTCTCTAAACGAACATCAACATTCTTATATGCCATCATTTCTCTTAAGAATGAAGTATTAGCTAAGCAAACATGAGGTGTACAAATTAAGTCATTTAATGCTTCAATAATAACAACTTCTTTACCTTTTAAAACTAAATCATAAGCCATTTCAGTACCAGTTAAACCGCCACCAACAATAACTACTTTATTACCGACTTCTTTATCACCTTTTAAGTAATCACATGCTTCAATAGAATTTTCAATACCTTTTATAGGAGGTCTTTTTGCTTTAGAACCAGTAGCAATAACAATTTCATCAGCATGTAATGAATTAATATCTTTAATTTCGTGATTAAATTCAACTTTAATATTTAATTCTTTTAATTGATTTTCATACCATTTTAAAAGTTGTTTATCAGCATCTTTAAATGATGGGGCGGCTGCTTCATTAAATACACCACCTAAACGATTTGATTTTTCATAAATTGTAACATTATGTCCTCTTTTAGTAAGTACAATAGCAGTTTCCATACCACCGACACCAGCACCGATAATAGCGACATTTTTAGCTTTCTTTGCTTTCTTTAATGTATAACGTTTATGTTGCATAGTAATAGGATTTAATGCACATCTACTCATATGCATAGAATCTTCTAAAGGTTGATCATTACCAATACCTTTATGATGACCCATATTAAAGCAAGCATTATGACAATGAATACATGGTTTAATGTCAATTTCTTTATCATTCATTAATTTAGTAATCCACTCTGGATCAACTAAAAATTGTCTAGCAAAACCAACACCATCTAATTTTCCTTCACTAACTGCTTTTGCACCAGCTTCAACAGTCATTTTTCCAGCACAGACAACAGGTATATCAACATATTGTTTAATATGCATGACATCTTCTAAATTACAGTTATTAGGCATATATCCTGGTGGATGAGCCCAATACCAAGCATCATATGTACCATTATCACAATTAAGCATGTCATAACCGGCATCTTGTAAATATTTTGCAGCTCTTTCTGATTCTTCCATATCACGGCCAACCTCAACATATTCTTCTCCAGGAAGAGCACCTTGACGGAATAAACTATACCCTGTAAAATGGACAAAACAAATTGTGTCGAACCTTAAAAATGGACAGTTAAATTGTGTATAATCAAGTTAATGGACATTCGAAATGTGTAAAACCATTAATCTAAACACACATAATGTTTGATTCCATTTTAATAGACAGTCAAAACATCCCTTTATACGATAGGAGAGTGAAAATACATGGGCATTAAAAAGTTTAATGAAAACGAAATTGAAATATTAAGAAATAATAAATATACATATAGAGTCAGCGAAAATTCAATTAAATTCACCGTAGAATTTAAAGAACTAATGTTTAAGAGATTAAATGATGGTTTTTCAGCTTCTACTATTCTTGAAGATTGTGGTTATGACCTTTCTATACTAGGTAAAGAAAGGCCAAAAGGAATTGCATGCCATATTAGAGAAGAGTATAAAGTCAATGGTTCTTTTCATGCTGGAAGAAAAATGTCTTCACTTCAAGAAGATTTAGAAAATGGAAATATTTCTCCATCAAAGGCCTTAATTAAAATGCAAGCCGAAATAATATATTTAAGACAACAAGTTGAGTTTTTAAAAAAAATTCTAAAGGAGGAAAAATGACTAAAATATCCACTTCAGAACTATTTCAATTGATTGATTCAACTATTGATAGTAATGATAATAAATTATCAATATCAATGCTTTGTGATATTGCAGGTGTTTCAAGATCTGGTTATTACAACTGGAAAAACAACGAAGAATTACGATATCTAAAAGAAATCAAAGATGAAGAAGACTTCAAATATATTTTAGAAGCTTATAATTTTAGAGGTTATTCTAAAGGAGTAAGAGGCATTTATATGAGGCTTATAAAAATGAATAAACCAATGAACCAGAAAAAGATTAGAAGACTTATGAGGAAATATAACCTCTTTTGTCCTATTAGAAAAGCTAATCCTTATAGAAGGATGCAAAAGGCTATGAAAACAAACAACTATGCCGCTAATCTATTAAGTAGAAAATTTGAAGCATATGGTCCTAGAATGGTTCTTCTTACTGATATTTCATATATTCCATATAACAATGCTTTTGCTTATTTATCAGTTATTATAGATGCATATACCAAAGAAGTTTTAGCATATCAATTAAGTCCTTCTCTTGAACTTGAATTCGTGTTAGACACGGTTAATATGTTAATTGAAAATCATGGTAAAGAACTTAAAACAGACACATTAATTCATTCAGATCAAGGATGCCATTACACATCACATAGATTTATAAAAATTATTGATGATGTGAATCTTAGAAGGTCTATGTCTAGACGTGGTAACTGCTGGGACAATGCTCCTCAAGAATCATTTTTTGGTCATATGAAAGATGAAATCAAAGAAAAAATTTTGATATGTACTACTTATGATGAAGTAAAAGCTATTATAGATGACTGGATTGATTATTACAATAATGATAGGTGTATATGGCATTTAAATAAAATGACACCTAAAGAATTTTATGAATCAGTTAAAAACAAAAATTTCGAACTTCCCCTAGGGGAAGGCAACACAAAAGATACTACTTAATTAAATATTAATACACAATTTAATTTGTACTTGACAAAGGGA
>JALEXS010000004.1 GCA_022780025.1 Mollicutes bacterium
TAACAGTCTAGCTGTAAAGATTTTTGCAGGGTCACTAAATGCCCTAATGATTAATATAAACATTCCTTCATTACTATTATACTATAATATTAGAAATAAAAAACTAAGAGATTAACTCCTAGTTTTATTATACGAAAAGGTTTGATATCACTATATCAAACCTATTCATTTAATATGAATCAAATAGTTTATTTTAATTTTTCTACTGCCTTCAATTTAAACTATCTCAAAATTTGTGACAGTTTTTTATTTTTTTAAAATGTGTCCACTTAACTAACTATTTTTAAAACTTTTTATGTTCTTTCATGAATTCTAAAATATTTACGTGATTGATACCATTCCTTTTTTGCAATAGATAATCTGTTGTTAAAACATATTTTGCATAATTATCTTTGATCATTTCAAGCGGTCTATATTCTCTATCTTCAGTTTCTTTGCTTTCATTTATTGTGTATGCAACTTGTAAATAGCAATAGTTCATATTTGAATCACGTACGATAAAATCACATTCTAATTTACCAATTCTTCCAACACTAACTTTATAATTATTGCTTCTAGCATAGATATAAACCATGTTTTCAAGTGCTGCTCCATAATTTATTCTATTGTCTGTATTTGTTGCAAAATATAAAGATGTGTCAGCAAGATAATATTTTTTTTCGCCACTAATTGAACGTTTTGACTTCATATCGAATCTATCACATTGATACAAAATTTTACTTTGTGTTAATATATCAATATATCTTGAAAGAGTTTCTCTTTTAATGGTTAATCCATTTTTATTAAGTGTTTCATGTAAACTCTTAATACTAAAAGTAGTACCAAAATTATTTATCAAAAAATTTCTAATATTTTTAAAAACTTGTTTTCTTATTTTTACACGACTCTTGATATCTTTTTCAAATATCTCCGTAATAATAGATTCAACGTATGTTCTTTTATCTGAAAAATCATCATACTGCATTGCTTTTGGGAATCCACCATCTCTTAAATAATTATTCATTTCTACAATAAGATTTGATTCTACAGACTTCCCATAAAAATTCTTCATATCGATATATTCTTCAAAACTTAATGGAAATAATTCAAATTCAATATATCTACCAGTTAATTTTGTAATTAATTCACCACTAAGCAAGTATGAATTAGAACCTGTAATAAATATAGAGTATTCACCACTTTGGCGATATGCATTAATTAGTTCTTCAAATTCAGCCACATTTTGTATTTCATCAATAAATAAATATTTTGTACCTTCTACACTAGGAAATGAATCTATCAAAGATTCTAGTTGATCAGTCGTTTTAATCTTTCTATATTGTTTAGAATCTAAATCAAGATAGAAAATATTTGTTTCATTAATTCCAGAAGCTGATAATTCTTTTCTTATTGTTTCCATAAGACATGATTTACCACATCTTCGTATGCCAGTTATGACTTTTATTAGATCTGTATCATGATAAAAACCACGTATCTTCTTTAGATACTTTTCTCTATAAAATAATTCCATAGCATACCTCTTATTTATTCTAATCAAATTATAGGTAAAAACTACAAAAAAGGCAAGTTAAACGGACAGTTTTTTCATTTTTTTCAAAATGTGTCCACTTAAATGACTATTTTATACCGTTATTTTTTCCGTATGCGAGTGTATTAATGGGTAAAAAAGAATAATGAATTAGATAATAATGGACTTAAGAACAAGTGTATTGTTTCTTATATAATTAGTAATTCAAATAACAACAAATTAGTATTTGATACATTTGATAAGACCTTAGAATTAAGCAAAAGTGCAAAACCTATATTTCATAGTGATAGTGGATTTCGATATATATCAAAAAATTTAACTATCTACTTAGCAAGTATCAGTTAATTTAGTATTTATAGATTTTATTTTTCTAATTTTGATTATTGAAATTATAAAAATAATTAATGATGTTATAAATAAAGGAACAGCAAAAGCGATAAAAAACATGTATAAAAAAAGTCCAATACATAATTGTATCAGACTAATATTTAATTAATGGCGCGCCAGGCAGGAGTCGAACCCGCAACCTCCTGGTTCGTAGCCAGACACTCTATCCAGTTGAGCTACTGGCGCACATAAATATAATACTTTCAAATAAAAAAGAATACAACAGTATTCTATTACTTACTTAATGGTCGGGGCGACTGGATTTGAACCAGCGGCCTTCAGTTCCCAAAACTGACGCGATACCAAGCTACGCTACGCCCCGTTCTCAAGCGTTATTTATTATAAGTTAATTAAAATTACTATGCAACACTTATTTTTCAATTAATGAAATAATTTCATTAAAATCATGATTTAATCGAATAAAATTAAAATTATAAATAGTAGAAGAAGTAAAAAAAGATTATTTCTTATTATTTTTATTTTTACCGTAAATAATTTCTTCTCTTTTAGCTTCAAATTCTTCAGCAGTAATAACTCCTTGATTTTGAAGTTCTTTCCAACCTAGGATCTTTTTAATTCTTATATCGTTTTTAGGATCATTATCACCTTCACCACCTAAAGCAAGATACCCAATTAAACAAATTAAGAAATAAATAGCATATAAAATAACACTAGTTAAACCAAAAATTGGAGCAGAACATTTACCAATATAGGTAATAGAAGCAAAAAGTAAGATAGCCATATAACCAGTAACGATTCCTTGACCGATTCTTCTAGCTATTTTATTTTCTATAAAGAATAAGAAAAAGCCTACACAAGCTAAAATAACAAAAGAAACTAATAAAGCACTAATTGCTTGATCAACACTTTCTAAAGTAATTGAACCATTAATAAAACTAAAAATACCAAAAACAAATGACAAAATAAGAATTATCTTCTTAACAATATTGAAAATTTTCATAATTCCCTCCTAATAAAATTAATATAACACTAGCTTATTTTTAATGTCAATTAAAAATAATATAGTTTAATATATCTATAATATTTAATAACTAATAATATATAGATAATAAAAAAGATTAATTTCTAATTCAATATAAATAGAAATTAACCTATTTTATTCAAAAACCTTTTATTTCTTTAATATTTTATTCCACTTGTCAATTTGATCTTCACTAGGAACAAATACATAAGGAGTATTTCTTTCTAATTCATCATAATCAAATCCATATCCTACTAAGAATTTAGCTTCATTTAAAACTAATCCTACATAATCTGGTTCTAAATCAACCTTTCTTAAAGGTTTTTTATCAACTAAACAACAAATTTTAATATCTTTAGGCTTATAAGTAATATTTAAATAATTCTTTAAATATTTTAAAGTAGTACCAGTATCAATTATATCTTCAATAATAATAACTTCTTTATTTTCAATATTTTCACTTAAATCTTTCTTTAAATGAATTACTCCTGTAGATTCTGTTCCACTATAACTAGATACTTGTACATAATCAATAATTAAAGGAAAATTACATTTCTTAATTAAATCATGCATAAATGGTGCAGCACCTTTTAATACACAAATAAATACAGGTACAACGTCTTTATTCATATAAAGATCATTAAATTTACTAGCTAGCTTAGTAGTAATTTCATCAATTTGTTTACTAGATAAGATTAGTTCTTTCATTATTTCTTCCCCCAAATAATATAAGTAATTTATTACTTTATATACTAATTTGTCAATTAAATTATTTTAAATATTTATTAAAATCAAATTTAATAGATATTAAATATTTAATAATTAATAAAGAATGTAAATAATTTAGATTAATAGAAGATGAATCTAAATTATCATCTAAGATATCTTTTATTTTATTTAATCGATATGTAATTGTATTTTTATGTACATATAACTCTTTACTACATTCAGCTAAACTACGATTACATTTAATATATGTATATAAAGTAAAACCTAAAGAAGTATTATTATCAATATCATATTTATATAATTTAAGTATATTCTCATGTATTAATGATAATAATACAATATTATCATTAGTACCTATAATCGTAGATAAAAATATATAATCACTTTCTTTATATAAGATATATTCATTTTTATCTACTATTAAATAAGTTAATAATTTCTTTAATATATTATAAACAGTATTAATATTATAAAAATCTAATATTGGAGTAGATAATATTCCATATAATTTATTTTTAAAGAAGAAGGAATTAATATCTTCATAATTAATCTCATTATATAAAAAGATTATTATATATTCTTCTTTAAAAATAATAGTAGAATCCATAAATAAAAATGTTAAAGATATCTCTAATGTTTTTAATACTTTTTTATCTATATTATTAATAGAAATAATAATAAATTTATATATCTTACTTTTATCTATTATTGAATTATATTTTTCTAAAAAGATAGTTTCATTATTAAATTCTTTATTTATTAAAGAAGTAAAGAAAGAATTTAAATTATTAATATTTTGATGTGTATTATTAATTAATAAATATTTAGTTATTATTTTACTTATATGAGTTAATAATTCTTTATCTATATCTTTTAATTTTTTATTAAATTCAATAATAACTAAATAACCTAATAAGTTATTATCTTTATCTTTTAATTTAATAAATAATCTATTTATATTATCAAAACCAAAAATAGCAAAGTCATTATTAGCTAATGATTTAGATATTTTATTAATTAGTTCAATAGACCAATAACCTCTATTAATAGAGTCATAAAATGTTTTTCCTAATGTATATTTATCTAAAGCAAAATGACTTATTATTTTATAATTTTCATCAATAATAGCGATAGGACATTCAATTAATGAATAAAAACCTTTAGTTAATTCATCAATAGTAGTAGATTCTTCCTCAATTTGTAATAATTTCTCAAAAATATCCATATTGGTCTAATAGCACAAATCTATACGAATATTTTATTCTTTTAAAACATTTAACTCAATATTTATTTAGAGTATCTTATTAGCGTTTGGAGGAAAATCTATTATGAAAGATTTATTACTTATGAGAGCACCTTTAAAATATATTCAAGGAAAAGATGCTTTAAAGAAATTTTATGAAAATGCTAAAGATTTTGGTAAAAAGTATTTATTTGTATGTTCACATAGTGGCTATAATGCAACTCATGATTTAATTGAAGAATCATTTGGCAGTAGTAAGACAGTTAGACATTATGAAATTTTTAATAGAATTTCATCAGTTGGTGAAATTAAAAGAATGGAAAAGATAGTTAAAGACGAAAAGATCGATGTAGTCGTTGGTATTGGAGGAGGAAGTGCAATTGATACTGCTAAAGCAACAGCATATTATACTCATAGAAGAATTGCAATTGTACCAACAGTATGTGCTACTGATGCACCATGTACTGGATTAAGTGTTATTTATAACGATGATCATTCATTCAATTCTTATTTATTCTATCCTAATAACCCAGATTTAGTCATTGTTGATAGTGGAGTTATTTCTAAATCCCCTGCTAAATTCTTAGTTGCTGGTATGGGTGATGCTTTAGGCACTTATTTTGAAGCTAGAGCATGTTATAAAACTCATTCTAAATCACTAGAAAATGGTGGAATTACATTAAGTGCTATGGCTTTATGTAAATTATGTTATGAAACATTAATTAAAGATGGTAAAAAAGCTTTAGTTAGTGTTGAAAATAAGTTAGTTACACCAGAACTTGATGCTATTATTGAAGCTAATACTTATCTTAGTGGTGTTGGTGCTGATAATGGTGGACTTTGTGTCGCTCATAGTTTCTATAATGGTGTTACTTCAGTAGGTAAAAAGACTGCAATGCATGGTAATTGTGTAGCTTTTGGTACACTTGTTCAATTATTACTTGAAAATGGTTGTAGTGAAGAATATAACGAAGTTAGAGACTTTATGTATTCTGTTGGACTTCCTTTAACTCTTGAAGAAATTGGTCTTGAAGATAGCGATGTTGAAGCTGTTGCTAAAGCAAGTTGTGCAGCTGGAGAAAGTATTCATAATTTAAGTGGAGATGTTACTCCTAATGAATTAAAAGATGCTATTATACTTTGTGATAGATTAGGACACGAATATTTAAATAGTTTAAAAAAGTAGGTTAAAATTATAAAAACCTTGCAGATTAAGGGTATTTTTATGGAAAATGAAGTTAAAGAAAAGAAAAAGTTTAATGGTATTGGCATTTGGAAATTCTTAAATAAGATTCCTGCTGGTACAATGTTTGTTCCTTTAGTAATAAGTGCAATTATATGTTCTATATGTATTGCTAGTGGCTTAGGAACAGGAAAACCTAGAGAAGGATTAACTCTTTGGAATTACTTAGGTAATCCTATGAAAGATTTGTTTGGTAGTACTGGACAAATGCTTGTTATAGGTTTGATGTTATTCTGTACTGGTACAATGATTAAACCTCATGACTTTGTAGAAGTATTTAAAAGAGGTATTTGGATTATATTAGCTAGACTTATTCCAGCTTATATATTAAGTGTTTTAATCTTTGTATTTTGTCCTAATGGATTTTTAGGAATTGATCCTGTTACATTATGTGTATGTGTAAGTAGTGCTAATGCTGCTTTATATATGGGTATTATTCCACCATATGCAGATAATAGTGATAGAGCTACATTCCCAATTATGCTTATATTATCAATGCCTTTATTACCATTTATTGTTATATCTTGTTTTGGTACAACTACTGGTGATGCTGGTTTAATTGGTAAAATCATGCAAATTGTATCCTTATTATTACCATTTATTTTAGGATTTATCTTAGGTAACTTAGATCTAAAAATTAGAGAAGTATTCAAAGGTGGAAATGCTATATTATTACCTTTCTTAGGATTCCAATTTGGTTCAACAATTAATTTAGCTAAAGCATTTAGTGATGGAATGCTTTGGGTAGCTGCAATTGTATTAATCTTAATTTATTGGGCTGTTACTTTAGTTATTCCTTATATTGTTGATAGATTTGCTTTAAAAAGACCAGGATATGCTTCAGTAGGTAGTGCTTCTTTAGCAGGTGTTGCTTTAAGTATTCCAACTATGTTTGCTGCTTATTCATTTAATGGTGTTATTTATGGTGATAAAGTTGGTAATGCTACATTAATCTTAGCTATCGTATTACTTGTTACTAATATATTAGATCCATTCTTTACAAAATGGACTATGAATTACTATTTTAAATCACATCAAGGCGAAAAGATGGCTGATCCTATTAGAGTATTTGAAAAAGATCATCCAGAATTATTAGCTGCTATATATGATGAAAATGGTAATTATCGTACACATCATCATAATCATGATTTTTATAAGAAAATATTCCATATTAAATCACATAAAGATGATGTAAAAGTTGGTAATAAAGAGAATATAGATAAATAAAATATAATTGGAGGTTATATTTATGAAAGAGAATAAATTATTTCAAGTTGGTACATTAAATAGTTTAATGATGGGTGACTATCATGGTTCAGTAAGTGTTAAAGATTTACTTAAAAATGGTAATGTAGGTATTGGAACTTATGATGGTCTTGATGGTGAAGCTATTATCTTAAATGGACATGCTTATGATGGCAGAGCTGATGGCAAAGTTAGTGAAATGAAAGATAGTGATACATTACCATTTTCTACTGTAATTCATTTTGATGAAGGTGTAAAAGAAAATGAAATTTCATTTGATTCTATCGAAGATTTTAAGAATAAGATGAATCAATATATTGGTTCACATAATTACTTCTATATGATTAAAATGGAAGGTACATTTAATGTAAGAGTAAGATCTTGCTTTAAACAAAAAGAACCTTATGAACCTTTATATAAAGTTGCTTGTGATCAAAGAGAATTTGAATATCATGACATTGAAGGTTATGTAATTGGTGTTTATTGCCCAAATTACGTAGAAGGTATGAACTTACCAGGATGGCATATTCACTTCTTAAGTAATGACTTAACTAAAGGTGGACATATCCTTAAAGTTAGTGGTGAAAACATTAAATTTAAAGTCAATGAACTTAATGGATGGGATGTTTATTTACCACATACTGAAGGATTTGAAAACTGGGATTTAACCGAAGATCTAAAAGAAAAAACTAAAGCAGTTGAAGGTTCTTCAAAGAAATAAGTTAAATTAAATAACTAATAAAACTACGGTCATAAGCCGTAGTTTTTTGTCAATTGTAAAAAAATAAAAAAATGTTGTATAGATTTTTTTATAGTAATAAAATTAAAAATAGGAGGGAAAGAAAATGAAAAAATCCATAGTTTTGTTGTTTTGTCATTTTTAGCGTTGACTATTGCTAATAACAATTTCAATACTAAAGATGAATCTGTACATTGCTATTTTACAAATAGTAATGGTGATAATAATGAAGTTTTGGAGCAAATTGAAGAACAAACTACCTCGTCTGTAAGTAGATATATTAAATTCAATTTTACTTCTAGAACTAGTACTACAATTAACTATAACTTTAGTTCTGATACTAGTGGCGTTAAAACTATTGATGGAAGAAATAATTCTACAACTAATTTTAGAGGTCTTCTTACGGCTAATTATAATAATAGTACAGCCTTCACTGACAATAGAATTGTTACAAATGTTGATGATTTTCAGTATTATATGCCATCTGCTATTTGTATAGTTCAAGCTAGTTTTGTTAGTGCCGATACAGCTGGACATGGAACAGGATTTGTTATCGGAAATAATTTAATTTTAACAGCAGCTCATAATATTTATAATGGTAGTATTTTTAATTTAAATGCTGAAGTTGGCTTCGTCTTACAAAACTATACAAGCAATGGGCAAGATGTAACGGCTCATTATGAAATTAAAAATGCTTATTTGCCAATAAATTTTTATAATAATTATGGTAATACTGATTATGATTGAGCTATTGTCGAATTAGATAGTTCTGTTAATCTAGTTCAAAGTTATGGCGCCTTAATATTGGGTCAAATTATACTTTAAGTAGTGCTTATTCGACAGCTAGTGGTTATAGTACAGATTTTGGTGATTTGAAACTTGTCACATCTAGTGCTTATGGGGTAATGCATTCTTACGACAAGAGATTTGATTTATATAACTATTGCAATTCTGGTATGAGTGGTGGCCCTATTATTTATTATTACGAGGATCCTATAACTTTAGAATATAATAGAGTTTGCGTTGGTATTATTTCACAAAAAGTTGTTAATAGTAATACAAGTGCGATAATTTATTCAAAAGCTTGTAAGATTACAAATAATTTTATAGATTTAGCAAATACAATAAGAGGAGGAAATTAAAAATGAAAAACAAAATCTTTTTAAGTTTGTTGGGTGTTTTAATTTTGACTGGTTGTAATAATACGTGTAAAGAAGATGATTCATATTCAACTGTTTTATTACCTGATACAATCACTAAATATGAATTAGGAATTATTACTTATATAGAGAAAGAAGATACATTTAATTTTAAGTTCTATAATTTTAATTTGGAATATAAAAGTATTGAGAAAGGTACTTTAATAGATAAAGATGGTAATGTAATTGCTTATACTTGGCATGAAGAAAAAACTAGACCTTATTTAAAAGATAATTTAGAAGCCTATGGCTCTATTAGTTATGAAAAAGTACCTAATAGTAATAAATTAATATTAACTAATTTTGGCTTTCCTGCTATTAGATTAATTAAATAATAATATAAGGATGGTATATAGAATATGAATAAAATAATTAAATTATTATCAATATCTTTATTTAGTATATTAATTAGTAGTTGTAAAACTACTAATTGTAATAATAATAAATCTGATTATACTGATACTATTAATGTATCATTTAATAAAGGTAAATTAATATTTAATGGTACTAATTCTTTTAAATTTAATTTAAAAGCACAAATATATTTAGTATCTTTAAATGCTTATTTATTAGATAAAGATAATAATAAATTGGGATTAATATCAGATAATAAATTAATAGATAAATACTTAAAAGAAGATATGGAAATATATGGAGGATTTATATATAAATTAGAGCAATCTAAAATAGTATATTTCTCTAATGATGTATCTTATTTAAAATTAATAGATTAATTATAAATAATATAAAATTAGATTAATTCGCCAAATAAGGAAGTAAATTAACGCCAAATGAGGAAGGAGTATTGCCTTGTTTGGCGTTTTATGTATAATTAATATTAGGAGGAATTAGTCATGGAAGAATATAAAAAAAGAATAATTGATGATTTAATTAAAGAAAAATTAGAGTCTAAAGGAGCTATTTTACTTGAAGGTCCTAAATGGTGTGGGAAAACTACATCATGTGAACAAGTAGCAAAAAGTATTTTATATATGGCTAATCCAAGATTTGTTAAACAAAATTTAATGTTAGCAGATTCTGATCCTGAAATTTTATTAAGAGGAGATACCCCTAGATTAATTGATGAATGGCAAATTGCTCCTAAATTATGGGATGCTATAAGATTTGAAGTTGATCAAAGAAGAAGTTTTGGACAATTTATTTTAACTGGTTCTTCGGTTCCAATTAATACTAGTGAAATTATTCATACTGGTACTGGTAGATTTACATGGCTAAAAATGCGTCCAATGTCTTTATTTGAATCTAAAGAATCAAACGGAAGTGTTAGTTTAGAAAATCTTTTTAATAAAAAAGAGAAAATATATGGGGAATCAAATTTAACATTAGAAGATATTGCTTTTTTAATTTGTAGAGGTGGATGGCCAATTGCTACATATTTAAAAGGTAAAAGTGCTTTATCTCAAGCAATTGATTATTATGATGCAGTTGTTAATATAGATCTATCTAGAGTTGATAATATTAAAAAAGATCCTGAAAAGATTAAAAGAATTATGGCATCATATGCTAGAAATCAAGGAACTCAAATTAGTTACAATACAATTTTAGAAGATATAAAAATAAATGAAGAAGATAATATAAGTGTTAAAACTGTTACTTCGTATATTGATGCATTAAAGAGAATATTTGTTATTGAAGATATGAAAGCATGGAATCCTAATTTAAGAAGTAAAACCGCTATAAGAACGGCTGATACTAGATATTTTATTGATCCATCTATTGCTAGTAGTTCTTTAGGATTTGGACCTGGTGATTTAATTAATGATTTAAATACTTTTGGTATTATGTTTGAGACATTAGCTATTAGAGATTTAAGAATTTATGCTGAATCTATTGATGGAACTATATATCACTATAGAGATAAAAATAATTTAGAATGTGATGCAGTAATTCATTTAAAAAATGGAAATTATGGTTTAGTTGAGATTAAACTAGGTGGAGATAAATTAATTGAAGAAGGAGCTAAAAATCTTTTAAAACTTAAAAGTATTATAGATACTGACAAAATGAAAGCCCCATCATTCTTATTAGTTTTAACTGCAATTGGTAATATTGCATATACTAGAGAAGATGGTGTTATAGTAGTTCCTATAGGATGTTTAAAGAATTAAGATATATGAATATTATAGAAACAGATAGATTAATTATTAGAGAATTTAATAAGAAAGATTACTTAGATTTATATAAATATATAAATCATATAGATGTTAATTGTTTTAAGTGTTTAGAAGTTAATAATATTAAAGAAGCTAAAAAAGAATTAAAGAAAAGAATAAAATTAAATAAAAATAAAGATGATATATATTTAGCTATATGTTTAAAAGATAGTAATACCTTAATAGGAGAAGTATCTGCTCATTTAGAGACTATAGACTTTACTCAAAAGAATAAAGATACATATAGTATTTCATATTTATTTAATAAAGATCATATGCATAAAGGTTATGCATATGAATCTATTTATGCATTTTTATCTTATTTATTTAAAAAAGATTTTGTTCATCGAGTATTTGCTTATGTTGAAGATTATAATGTGCTTTCTATTAACTTATTAAAAAGATTAAATTTTAGAAAAGAAGGAGAATTTAAAGAATTTATATCTTTTACTAACGATCAAAATAATAATCCAATTTATGAAAATACTTGTGTATATGCTATCTTAAAAAAAGAATTCTTTAAATAGCTTAAAATATTTAAAAATTAAAAAAATTGTTGAGTTTTGCAGGGATTTTCATTTAAAAGTGCCACTTTTTTGTATTTACTTATTTTAAAAATTGAATAATTAACTAAAATTGTAGTAATTTTCTTATTATTTGATTTTCTTTAAAAGTAAGAAAATTTTTGTAAGTCAAAAAATTTCTAATTAATAAAATTAATTATAAAAAGTAATGAATAAATAATTGATGTAAATGGAAAATGAATTGACAAGTAATGACATTTCAATTTTTCATTAACAAAAATAAGGGATGTTTGAACGATATTTTTAGTGTTGACTTAACTTACTATTAACTTTAAAATTAAAGTACTTTAAGAGTTTACTACGTAAAAGAAAGGATTAAAGAAGAAATGTTAGGATTAAATGAGTTCTATCATTTATTGAAAGATTGCTTACCATTAGTGGTATCCATTTTTTGTTTTTGTTTCTTCTTTTTATTACCAGGATTTTTTAGAAAGGAATTTAAACTTAAATTAAAAGATTTTGCTTTTTCTTTATCTATTACGTCTTTACTTTATTTTTTAACAATCTACTTCTTTGATTTAAGTAGAGTTGATTATATACTTGATGCTTTTAGAGTATGTAATAATAATCGAGTTATATTTGGTTCAGTATTTGCTTTATTAATTGAAACTACTAAACGTAGTATTTTAACAACAAATGCTAGTAAAATATTTAGCGTTTTAATTAGATTATCAATTGTTCTTAATATCTTATTAATTTCTGCTTATCTATTTGATTTATTTAAAACATTATTTATTAAGTTTTTTTTGTTCAGTACAAATTTCTTTAATGAACAAAAAAGATATGTTTCTAAAAAATTAATAACAATTAAAAACAATATACATATTTATAATTGCAAATATAATTGCTAGTTTATTTAAGGTAATTAAAATTAGTTAATCTTTTCGATAACTAATTTTTTTATATATATTTTACTAACCTATTCTATATTAATAATTTTTTAAAGGAGAGAATATGAGAAAAGATTTTAAGAGTAAAAGTAAGAAGAAGTGGATCACTGGAGGTATTTTACTCTTCGGTGGTATTGCTTTACTTACAACAGGTTTTGCTACTTGGGTAGTTGGTGTTAATAGAAGCAAAGTTGGTTCAGATATCGATATTGAACAACAAGGTACTGTTAATGAAATGTTTAAATTAACAGTTAAACTTTCAGATGCAAAAGTCGTTATTAGTGAACAACATACTAAAGCTTCTAATGAGATTATAGGAACAAAAGAAGGAAGCCCAGCAACTGATTTCCAAGTAAAAGGTGTATTTACAGTTGAAGTTGGTAATGAATATGGCAAATTACCAGATAAGGTTAATTTCTCATTTGGTTATAGTGATACTGAAGGAGCTGTTGCAGAAGATCCTGCTTATGCTAATACTGATAAAAACAAAGTTAATGTTGCTGCAGTTACTAGAACTCATGCTGTTGGTAATTATGAATATTTAAGAATTGCTGAAGGTTCAAGCTTAACTGTTACAGATGTTGAAGGTGAAAAAGGACATGAAGGTGTTTGGACTAAAACAGAAGGTACATCATCAACAAAATGGACAGTAGAAGCTACCTTTAATTTATTTGATTGGGGTTCATTCTTCAATAATTCTAGCCCATGTACATATTACAATGGATTATATAATCCAGATGCAACTTATGAAGAAACTATCACAGTACCTAAATTAACTGATGATAATAGAGACATTGATTTCGTTACTAAAGAAATGAATGATATGAAAGATTTATTCAATGGTAAAAAGATTAAGGTAATAGCAACCTTAACTGAAAAAGATAAACAATAAAGGGGTATAAATTTATGAAAAAGAAAAATTTATTAATAGCTCTAATTGGCTTAACCACTATCTCATTAGCAGGAGTTGGTTTTGCTACTTGGGTTGTCGGTGTAACTCAAAAGCAAGTTGATAGTAACTTACAAGTTGAAGTAGATGATGCTTTGAATGATTCTGTTTTCTTAAAAGCAAGCTTTGCAACAGGTGCTAAAGTTGCTATTGCTGAAACAACAACAGTTACTAAACCTAATAAAGGACTTGTTAGTGTTACTGATAATTCAACATCTGGTCAAGGCCTAAAGGTAGATATAAACGCTTTAAGTTTTGAATTTGCTGAACTTAAATACATTGTTGGTAATGCTATTAGTGCTGATGCTACACCTGCATATTTAAAATTAGAATTAGATAATACTAAAAATGCTTCAAATGTAGTTCAAGCTGACAATGTTAAACTTACTGATAAAAAAGGTGCTAGACCAGTTAAAGTAGGAGAAGGAACTGAACCAGAATTACACTATTTACAATTCAAGGAATATATAAAACTAGACAGTACTACTACAGACTCAACTCCTGATAGTTCTTCAACTACTTATACTTTAAAAGATAAAAAATTTAAGTTTTTATGGGGTGATTTCTTTGGAAATACAACCAATACTGCTGCAGATAATAAGCAACCTTCAACATATTATAATGAATTATACGCAGGTGTTGAAAATCCTGAATATGAAACTTTATTAGATGCTTCTAATAAAGCTTATCAAGAACTTACTGCTATGAAGAGTGTTTTAACTGCACCAAGTAATGTATTTAAAATTACTGCAAAATTATTGACAGCAGATGAATTTAATGCAGGTAAATAATTAAAAAGGAGTAATATATGAAAAAGAATTTAAAAAGAAATAAAGTTTTATTAACCTCATTATTAGGATTAGCTGTAGTTGCTAGTTCAACTGCTGCTTTCTCTACTTGGATTTTTGGCTATATTCATAAAACAGAAGAAAATCAATTAACAGTTAAAGTTGATACAACTACAAACAAATCAGTCGTTTTAACTGCTAAAGCTAATAATCCAGTTATAAAAGTAGGAGAAAATGCAAAAGTTGAAGGGCAAACTTATGTCAATGTCGATGTTTATGAAAGTGCATTACAGATAACATTAGATACATTTAAAGTTACTTTTTCCGAAGCTACTATTAAGCCACCAAAAATTAATTTTGAATTAAAAGAGGCTGATTTTAATAAAGTAAATGTTGCTTCAGCAAATGATTATTTTGGAAGACCTACTGGCGATTATACTTATATAGTTTTAGCACAAGAAAGTATAACGTTGGCAGAATCTAATTATACAGTCGAAGCTAATGATGCGAATGGTAATAATGTTTGGAGTATTAATGATAATATAGTTGAATTTGGCTGGGGAACTTTCTTTACATATGCTCCTGCAGGTCAAACTACTCCTGCCCCAACAAAACCAAGTGAATTTTATAATCAAAACATCGAGAAAAAAGGTGAAGCTGAAAAACTTACTGCAATTAAAAATGGTCAAACTGAGTTAGATAATATGAAAAAAGCTTTACACGATGGTGGCAAAGAATTCACATTAACTATTACAGTTGAAACTGTAGATGTAACACCTATTGTTTAATTTAGGAGATTATTATGAAAAAGAATTTTAAAAGAAATAAGATATTATTAACTTCTTTAATTGGATTAGCTGTTGTTGCTAGTGCTAGCGTTGCTTTTTCAACTTGGATTTTTGGTTTAAATAAAGATAATGCATCAATTGAAGGTATTACAGTAACAGTTGATGGTTATAAAGATACTACTAAATACATTGATATAGTTGCAGCTCCTAATGAAACTATTAAATTAGCTGAATATAGTGCAATTGATCCTTCTAATAATATTGCTTATACAGAAGATATTATTGATGAAACTGGAAAAGGTGACTTTGATATTAATTTATCTAAATTTGAATTTGCTTATTCATCTGATCAATATAAATTTGAAAATATCACTTTTGAAATGGTTGTATATAAAGGAACTGATGCTACAAAAACTGATATTAATAAAGTTAGTGCTGACAACGTTCATAGTGAAGCAAATGCAACTAATAAGACTATAAAAATGAGAGATGCTAAAGAATATGAATATATATCATTAGCTACTGCTACTATTAGCGAAACTGATTTAACAACATGGTTTGATGATGCTCAACAAATTGGTTCTTATACTTATTATGAAGCTAAAACAGCAAATAAGAAATTATCCTTAAAATGGAGTGATTATTTCGGAACAGCAGCTGACGCTAGTCCAGCAACGTTTTATAATGCAAAATATACAGATTACATCAAGGATGGAACTAAAACTATTAAGGATAAATTACAATTTTTAAATACTGCAAATAGTGAAATGGAAGCTATGCGAGGTATATTTAAAAATACAGAAACTCTTCAAATTAAGATTACTGCTAAATTAAATGTAAAAGATAAAACTGCCGGTGCTTAATTAATAACTATTAATTATAAGGATTGTAATAAAGATTTAAGTAGGAGAAAGTAATGAAATTATATAAAAAGAATAAAGGTTTATTAATTTCAGTTTGTGCTATATCAATAGTTGCTTTAGCAACTGTTGGTTTTTCCACTTGGATTTTAGGTATAAATGATCCTAGTAAAGATATTGATAATATTAATGTTGAAATAGATACTCATAAAGATCGTACTTGTGCTTTAGAAGTTAAAACTACGGAAGATAAACCTATTTTAAAATTAAGTGAAAATATAGGTAAAAGTATTGATAATGATGCTAATACTGGATTTGGCTATCAATTTGATGAAAAAAATCCAGCTAAATTTGATATTAAATTAGATTATTTTAACTTTGCTTTTCCTAAAACTAATGCAACTTTTGATAGCGTAGCGTTTACTACTACATTTACTAAAGATGGAGTAACAGGTGATCCTAATATTTCAGCAAAAAATCTATTTGGAAGACCATCTGGTACTGAGTATAAATATATCGAATTTGTAACTGAAGATATTACATCTACCAATTTAGATAGTAAAGCTACTTTAACAAATGTAGGTAGTTATAATTACTATTCTTTAAATGAAAAGATATTAAAATTTAAATGGGGTAATTATTATACTGATAGTTATAATGGTAAAACTAGTAACTCGCCAGCTTCATATTATCAATTACAATTAGATAGGATTAATGATACCTATAAAGATACAGAAAAATTAGAAAAACAATTAGATGTATTATCTAAAGCTAAAACGGAGTTTGAAGCTTTAGATAATGCTTTAAAAGGAGCTACTATTAATTTAAATATTACATTAAGTGTGACGTTTACTGATTAATAATAGATAAATATATAAGTATATGAAGAATAAGAAGAAATTAATAAGAAAGAATAGAACTATATTATATGTTACTATTGCTTTAGCATTAGTTTCTTTAATGAGCGTTGGTTTTTCTAATTATATTATAGGATTAGAAAATAAATCTAAAGATATTACTACTAATATATCTACTGAAACTATTACTTATAAAACATTAATATTAGAAGCTAGTACTAATACTAAAAATATTACTGCTGATAGAAATAATAATAGTAGTACTACCGGTGGTAGTACTACTAATCCTCATGAATCTATTAGATCACCATATACATATTCTAATAAATATAGAAATAATAATGTATCTTTATTAAAAGAAGGTGATAATACTACTTCATTAGTAGCAACTATACCTTTTAATATTGATATTATAGCTAGTTATAATCCTGATGATACTACTAATGTTATTGATCTTAGACCAGATTCATTAGATGTTAGTTATAAGATTATAGATAGTAAAGATACTACTAATACTACTAATTTAAATAATATTACTACTAGTGGTTCTAAATTTAGAAGTAATGGTGATTATAATTTATTTAATTTTAATATTACTACTGGTGGATTTAGTAATGATAGATATACATTTGATAAAGATACTGATTTTGAGCCATATACAACTAGTAGTGGAACTACTTTAACTGGTTCTTATTATCATTGTAATAAAAAAATTAATATTGATATTAAATATGGTAGTTTCTTTAATTATGAATTACCTGATGATTTCTATAATAAGAAATTAGAAGATATTAAAAATGAATATTTAGCTAATAATAAAACTAAAGATTATTTATTAGAATCAATAGATGAAGCATATACTGAATTATTAAATTCTTTCTACGAAAGAATTAATAATAAATCAATAGTATTTACTTTTAAAGTAAATAAAGCAGGTATTACTTAATTGATACACTTATTTAAAAAGTGTATCAATTAATAGATATACATATATAAATGTTTTAGGAATTATTAATAATTATATTTAATTTATATTATAAGGAGAGAAAAATATGATTAAGAAAAGAAGTAAGATGAATAAGATCATCATGTGGGGATTAATAGCTACTGCTAGTGTATCCCTTGCTAGTGTTGGTTTTGCTAGTTGGGTTATTAATACTATAACACCTACTAACGGCGATAATGTTAAAGTAACTGTTGGTGAAGTTAAAAATAAATCTTTAATTGCAAAAGTTAATACAGAAGGAACAGATTTAAATGTCGCTTTTGATAACGATGCAGAAAAAGATACAACTGGTGGAAATTTTGTGAATGATGATGGAAAAAAAGAAAAATTATCTTTCACAATTAAAACTACATTTGAAACTGGTGCAACTCAGATTTCTGATGTATTAGGTGGTGTTGATTTTGATTTTACAGTTGGCACTGATTTACAAAAGTTAATTAATGCAAGTGATAGTACAGGTGCAACTAACTATATTAAAGCCCCATCATTTATTGGAACGGATAATAAATCTACCATTAGATTTACTTGGACTGGAACCGCATGTAGTAGTACTGCTCTAGTTCCTGACAAAAGTGCTTATTTTTCAACTGGAATACAAACTAATTCTTCCGGTGCTGGAAAAACATTTTCATTTACTACAACATTTACATTTGAATGGGGCAGTGCATTTTTAAATGTAAATCCAAATAAAACTACAATAGGAAGTAGTGATAGTACAACCGCTTTAACTAGAAGCTCTTTAGAAACTAGACTTGCTGCCTTTAGAGCTGCTTATAATGATAAAGGTTCTTTCTTATCAGTTAAAATAACACCAGTAGCAAAATAATTTATTAACCTGTCTTACCTTATTTCATTATGACTAGTATCGAGATTATTTCTTTAGTTGTTACTATTATATGTTTATTGAGTTTCTGTATTGTGTTTACATTTCTTTTTAGACACTACTATATTAGTAATATTAATGAAATTAATAATGGTCATAATGATGTTGATCTTTTAGAACTTGCTAAAGAAGAAGAAATTATTAATAAATCTAAGAAGAAGAGAGTAACTAATATCATCTCTAAAGTTATTAGTTACACTCTTCTTAGTGTAGTTTTAATTGGATTTGGAATTAGTGTATATTCTAGATTTGCTAATAATAACTTACTATTTGGTAATGAAGGATATGTAGTTATTAGTAGTGGATCAATGTCTAAAAGAAATGAAGTAAATACTTATTTAGATGAGTATCATCTAAATAATCAATTTAATACATATGATATTATTAATATTAGAAAATATAATAAACAAGAAGATGTTAAATTATATGATGTAATAGCTTTTAAAGGTGATGATGGTAATATCTATGTTCACCGTATTATTAGTATAGACACTAAAGATAATACTTATATTACTAGAGGTGATTCTAATAGTGCTAGTGATCCTAATCAATTATATAAAGGTAATTTAACATATAATAAGATAATAGGTTATTATACAGATAAGAAAATAGATACATTAGGTATATTTGTTATATTTTTACAATCTAATAGTGGAATAATAACGATAGTATCGATTATATATTGCGTTATTATGTTTGATCATTTTAGAAATAAATATGATGAAGCAATATATAACCGACAAGAAAAATTAATAAAATTATTAGAATTTGATCTTAATAGTGATGATGAAGTAAGTAAATATACTTCATTAATAGAAGAAGAAATATTAATTTATAAAAATAATAAATATATCTTCTCTAATGGAGAATTAGTTGATATTAAGTTAAATATCACTGAATCTGAACTAAATGAATTAAAGAATATTAAACCATTAATAGATAATGAATTTAATATAAAAGAAGAAAAAGATAAAAAAGGAAATAATTTCTTTAATAAATTAAAGTCTAAATTTAATAAAGAAAATAAAGATAAATAAATTAGTATCTAAATTATAGGAGAAAAATTATGAAGACACATTTTACTAGGAAGAATTACATATTTATCGCTATCTCATATTTTTATATTTTGATGGCTTTATTTGCTGGATTAGCTCTTGATGCATCTAATCCTATCATGAAAAGTAATAATCCTATTCAAAAAATAGCTAATGCTTTTGGATTTCCTTTAATTAATCCAGGATTTGCAGGTTATGTATTACTTGCTTGTATTCTTATTTATTTATTATTATTTATTTCTAGTATTATATATGAAGTTAGATTAGCAAAATATTATGAAGATAGAGTATTTTCTAAGAAATGGGTTATTACCTATACTTTAACTTTCTTCATTAGTTTTGGCTTATGTTTTGGTATTGGAATGGTTGCTCAATATCCATATAAAAGTGAATATATGATTAATTCACTTTTATATATGTTAGAGAGTTTATTTATTGGTTTATTAATATTTATTTTCTTAGGTTCTATTATATTTAGTATTTGTTTAATATTTGTTAATTTTAAACATATTGATGAACCATTTAGATTCTTTGGTAGTAGAACAAAAGAATTAGAAGATAAAGAAAAAGAACAAGAAGAAAAAGAACTTAAAGATTTAGATGATCAAGGTAATTTAGCTGCTAGTTTTGGTGAAAGTAATGTTGATAGTAATGGTAATCCTATTAATGGTGTAGGAACTGGTACTGGAGTAGGTAACGCTAGTGGAGTAGGAGCTAATTCTAATTTTGATGAATTAAATAAAGAAAAAGAAAAGATCTTCCCAGGACTTTGTTCAATTGATTTAATTAATGAATCATATAGAGAAAAAGATTATGCTGATGATAATATCACATTAGACGAATTATGTAATAGATTTAGATTATATTTAGCTAAAGTAGAGAAATTATATTTTGATATTAATACAATTAGAGCATTTATTAGTGGTTTAGCTAGTTCTAGACTTATTATCTTAGAAGGTCTTAGTGGTACTGGTAAATCTAGTTTAGCTCGTTATTTTAGTGAATTTATATCTCAAGAATCTTTCTTTGAAGCTGTACAAGCTACTTGGAGAGACCGCACTAATTTATTAGGTTATTATAATGATTTCTCTAAGACTTATAATGAAACTGAATTCTTAAAGAGATTATATGATGCTACATTTAAACCAAATGAAGTTAATATTATGGTTTTAGATGAAGTTAATATTTCTCGAGTTGAATATTATTTTGCAGATTTCTTATCTATTATGGAATATCCTAGTGATAAATGGGCATTAAAAATTATGAATCTTCCTTATGACTTTATTGCTCCTAATCATCTTGAAGATGGTATATTACATATTCCTACTAATACATGGTTTATTGGTACTGCTAATAAAGATGATTCTACTTATACTATTACTGATAAAGTTTATGACCGTGCTATTACAATTAGTTTTGATGACCGTAATGAACCATTTGAAGTAAAAGAAGATGTTAATAAGATTGTTATTAGCTTTAATCATTTAATGGATTTATTTAATGAAGCTATTAATAAAGAAGAAAATAAATTAACTAAAGAAGAATTAGAGAAATTTAATATTATTACTAATTACGTTTATGAAACATTTGATTTAACATTTGGTAACCGTATTATGCACCAAATTGAAATATTAGTACCAACTTACTATGAATGTGGTGGTAGTAAACTTGATGCTTTAGACTTTATGTTCTCTAGAAAAGTTATTTCTAAACTTGAAGGTCGATTTGAAGATTATATTAAAAGTGGATTAATTAATTTAAAGAAATTAATTATTAAAACTTATGGAGATAATGAATTTAAATTAACTAATCACGCTATTGATAAATTATTAAAGAAATTATAAGGATTATATTTATTATTAATTAATTATTTAATTTATGAGAAAAGTAGAGACGTATTTAAAAGAATTTAATAATAAGATTATTAGAATTATTAATTCTAATAATTCTTTTACGTCTTTATATAATTATTTAGAATTAGATAAAATTAAATTTAATAAAACATATGATTATGAAGAAACATTATCTAGATTATTAGTTATTAAAGATTTAATTAATAAGATTAGTAGTATTATATATAAACCTCATATTAAAGTAGATACTAATGAAATTATTCTTCGTAGTGAATTAGCTAATAAATTATCTAATGAGTCTTTTTTAAAAACTACTAAAGATTCTAGATTATGGAAATATAAAAATAATGAATTAACTCCTGAATATGTTTATAGTATTGAAAATATTGATACTATCTTAACTTATGAAAATAGATTTATATCTTTATTAATTTCATTAATTTATGATGAATTAGATGAAATTAATGTCTTAATAGAACCTTTAATTGAATCTTTATTAGAGAAATATGAAATAAGTGATATTACTTATGGAGAATATTCTATCTTTAAAGAATTTAATAATTATGGTTATCCTTATAAAAATGTATTTAGTGAATCTAAATCTAACTCTAATAAAGTATATAATTTAGCTAGATCTTTATTAAAAAGAATAAAGATCTTAATGAATACAGAATTCTATAAAATTAATATTAAACATAAATTAGATAAGAATGTATTACCTACTAATATATTAATACATGATGATCTATATGCTTATTGTTATAAATTTTATAAGAATAATTATTTATCTAATTCAAATATTGAATTAGATAATAATACATTAGATACATATTATTATAATTATGTATTAATATCTTTTATTAAGTATTTATCAATATTAAATATAGGTAAAACTAAAGCTAGTTTTTTAACTTCATTTAATATTGATAATAACTATCGAATTAGATTTAAGATGTTTTCTTTTAAAAAAGGAGTATTCTCTTATATTATTAAAGAAGATAATGATAATTTAGGTTTTATAATTGAAACTAGATTTATTGATAATAAAGTTAAAACTAATTCTAAAGTAAATAAAGATAAATCATCTTTATATTATATTAAATCTATATATTCATATAATAATGATAACTATCCATTAATTAAATCTTATTTAAATAATAAATTAAATATAGAATATTATGATAATGTTATCTTATTTACTCATATGAATTTGGTAAGAAGATATGATAATGTCGCTACATTATCATATTATAAAGATAATCATCAGTTATTATTTAAAAATATTATTAATTCATTATCAATGTTATTTGATAGTGATCACTTAATATATGAATCAAAGTGTCCTGTATGTGGTAAACATAATATTACATATGATGGATATAATTATATTTGTAATGATTGTGGATCAATATTTTCTTTATTTAATTCAAAAAAAGAAAATAACAAAGAATTATTATGGATAAAATCTTTTAGAAAGGAGAATTAGTTATATGGATAATCAAGAATTTAAAATAAATAACGAAGATGTTAGTGAATTAGATACTAAATTAGAAACTCCTATTCAAGTAGATTATGTTATTGAAATTAAAGATTTATTTAAAAGTTATGGTAAAAAAGAAGTTTTAAAAGGCCTTAATTTAGAAGTTAAAAAAGGAGAAGTATTTGGTTTTATTGGTAAAAATGGTATTGGTAAATCAACTACTATCGACTGTATTGTTGGGCTTAAAGACTATGATTCAGGTCATATTTTAATATGTGGAAAAGATAATAAACGTGATGATTTAGAAACTAAAAGTATGATAGGGTATGTTCCTAGTGAACCAGTAACTTATGAAAATATGACTGGAAATGAATATTTACAGTTTATAGCTAGTTCATATAATATGATTCAAGCAAGTTTTAATAATAATTATAATTTCTTAGTTAAGAAATTTAATATGAATACGATTGATATGAACCGTAAGATTAAAGAATATAGTCATGGTATGAAACAAAAGATATGTTTGATGGCTAGTTTAATTCATAATCCTAAAATATGGATATTAGATGAACCTACAGTAGGATTAGATATTATGGTTTATGAAGTATTACTTAAAATGATTAAAGATTTTGCTAGTTTTGGTAAAACTGTCTTTGTTACTACTCATAATATTGAACTTGTTAGTAAAGTTTGTGATAGAGTAGCAATTATTAATGATGGAAAAGTAGTAGAACTAATTGATTTTAATAAAGAGCCTCTTAAACGTCGTGATTTAAATAAGATCTTCTTTAAGATATATGGAGAAACTTTAAGGTAATTAATTTATGTTAATTGAATTAATGTATAAAGAATTTAAAAATGAATTAAATATAACTAGTGAAAATAAAGTTATAAGATTTTTTAGTATTCTTTTTAAATTAATTTTTATAGGTTTATTTATTACTTTAGAAGTATTTATTTTCTTATCGCTTGATAAGAAAATAACTAAATATTCGGGTTTCGGTAGTTATGATTTTTTAATATTCTTCTTATTTATCATGTTAATAATAGGAATATTTTCTAGCTTAATAAAAGCTAGAAAAGTATTATTTAATAAATTAGATAGTACTATTTTATTTACTTTACCGATATCTAATTCAACATTAGTATTTTCTAAAATAATATTTATATATATTAAGAGTGTATTATTAAATTTAATTATATCTACTCCATTACTTATTAGTTATGGTAGTAGTCGTGGATTTATGCCTTATTACTATATATTTAGTTTATTATATCCATTTATTATATCTTTATTTATTATTGGAGTTACTTTAATATTATTAGTTCCTTATGAATATTTATATAAATTAATTAAATTAAATGATTATGTTCAGTTTATATTAGCTTCATTACTTGCAATATCTTTATGTTTTATTTATAAATATGTCTTAGAGTTATTTTTAAATGCTTTAAATGGATCAAGTATTGGAGGTGTATTCTCTAAGAAATTTATTAGTTTATTACATGATAATGTTAAATATTTATATCCTATTAATAATATATTTGATTCCTATATTAAATCTATAAATAGACTTAGTAATACTTGTTTCTTTATAGGTGGATCTATAGTTATATTTGTTATAGGATGGAATATTACAACATACTACTATAATAAACTTAATAAGAATGAATTAAATTTCTCTAGATTAAATCTACATAATAAAGAAAAAGAGATTAAAGTTATATCTCCTTTTAAAGCATTAATTAAAAAAGAATTAGTATTATTATTTAAAGATTCTACTAATATATTTTCTTATACTGCTTTATTAATTATGGCTCCTTTTTTAAGTTTTGTTGTTATATCTAGTTTAAATGAAATAATGTATAAATCTTTAAAAGGTTTTATTATTTATTTCCCTGAGTTAATTAATTCTCTTAATATATGTTTAATTTTATTATTTAGTGGTGTAATTAACGCTAGTGCTAGTTTATCTATTTCTCGAGAGGAAAAAGCTAAACAAATAATTAAATATATACCTATTAGTCCTATTAAACAGATATTTATTAAGATATTAATACCATTTATCTTAAGTAGTGCATCTTTATTAATTAGTGATATTATTTTAGTAAGTTTAGGTGTTATTAGTAAAACATGTTTTATTACTAGCTTAATTATTGGTTTATTATTAATATTATTTACTAATATATTTGGGGTATATTCAGATATGTATGATTTATCTAATAATAAGATTAAGATTAAATCATTAGTAAATATTATTAATATATCTTATCCATTTATTTTATTTATGATTGAATTCTTATTAAGTTATTTAAAACTTAATAAGTATCTTATTAATGTAATTATTATCTTATTATCTATTATTTTAATAATACCTTTATTTATTAAAATAAGAAGTAGAATTAAGAAAGCATTTTATAAAATGGAGGTAAATTAATATGAAGAAGAAAACTTTAATTGTCTTATTAATTATTCCTTTTATTATTGGTCTATTATCTTTTATTAGTGTTATTTTACTTAATATTACTGTCGCTAGTGATATTACTGATATTATTTGGAATTATAAAGATAATGAAGGATTTAAAATAAGAGAAAATCCTTATGAACTTAAAGCTACTCCCGTAATTAATGAAAATTTAATATTAGCTACTGGTAATGATTTAATTTGGTATTCTAGAGATAATGAAGATAAAGTAGTAGATATTAAACAAGATGAAGAAACTAAAAAATACTATTTATATGCTTTAAAAGAAGGAAGTTGTGAAATAGTATGTAGTAATGAAAAAGGATCTAAATCTAAATCATTTAAAGCAACAATTTATGATAATGGAGCCATTATCATAAATTATAAAGAATATAAATTATCTGGAGAACAAATAGAAAATATAAGAAGTTATGGAGAATATAATTTAAGTTATAATGAACTTAAATTAGATAATTATAATAAAACTAAAGCATCTATTAAATTAGATATTGAAGTAGTAGGTGATAATATTAATTCTAATAAAGTAGTAGTAGATAATATTTCTAGTAAAGATATATCTTTTGATAATATTAATAATGAATTAATTATTAATAAAGATGAAGATATTACTGGTGGAGTATCTACTATTACTTTTAGAGGTGATGATATAACTAGTAATTATATAACTAGTGATTTTAAGATTAATATTATTAAAGATGGTGTTAATGTTTATAATTATAATGATTTAATGATGGCTACTAATTTTTCGAGTTCTGGAGAAATTGTAGTTCTTCAAACTAGTCTAGGTAGTTTTAGAGATATCTATAACGGAGTAGAATCTAGTTTAGGAGAAGAATTTGATCATCAAAAAGTAACTAAATTTATACCAGACTTTACTAGTTATAAAAATAAAGATAATAATATATCTTTATTTGGTAATTATAATAAAGAATTAGATAAATTTAATTTTAATAATGAATTAATTAAATTAAAAACAACCTATAATGATAAATTCTTATTAGATAATAATTCTAATAATGAAGTTAAAGTAGGAATTAACTTAAAGAAAGATTTATATGGTAATGGATTTTTAATTAATGGTAATGCTTTATGTTTTCCTAATAATGGATCTATCGATACTAATGTTAAAAAACTATATCCTAGTAGTGAATTAGATTATTTTTTAGGACCTTTAGCTTTTGTTACGATTGGAGATCCAAATAATAATGAAGCAGTAATAGTAAAAGCCTTTGGTGAAGATAATGCTTTATTATCTATTAAAGGTGATAATATCACCATTAATGATTTAAGAATTAAATCAATAGATGATAATTCTAATAAAAGAAATTTTGCTTATATTGGATCTACTATTGATATTAGAGGAAAAAATGTAACAATAAAGAATTCTATTATTAGTAATGGTAAAAATTTAATAAGAGCTTTTGATAGTGATAATTTAAATATCGATAATTCTATATTATCTAATAGTGCTGAATTTAATTTATTAGTAGGATCTAATAAAATTAGTAATTATGATTCTAAAAAAGAAATAATTACTAATTTTAATAATACTCAATATAAGAATTCATTTAATGATTTCTATGATAAAAATACTAATAACTTAAATGAAGGAAGTAGTGCTAATTTAATATTAGAGAAATATTTAGGAGCTAGTGAAGCTCTAGGTAGTGGAAGTATTGATTTATCTTGTTCTAAAGAAGAATTATATAAAGCACTAGAAGTAATTCAAGATGGATTAGATAATTTAAATGGTATAATTAACGAAGACGGATCAATAAATTACGCTAATAATATAAATATTAATAACACTTATTTTAGTGATAGTGGAATATTCTCAATTGCTTTTGAGACAATGTTTAATGGACCTTATTTATATAGAGGACTTAGTTCTACTATATCTAATGTCTTAACTTCTTTATTATCGTCTCCTTTACCTAACAAAATAGGTGGAACTAGTTTCCCTAGTAAAATTACATTAACTGGTAATACTGAATTTTATGATTATAAAAGAAAAGAAGATATTGATATATCTTGTTTAATTGAAGAAAGATTATCTAGTTTAGTAGGATCTATAGTAAGTAGTGCATCTAATTTAACAATTGATGATTTCTTCCCAATGAAACCTATATTAATAGATAAATGTAAATCTCTTAATTATATGATTAATGGAGAAATATTAGATAGCTCAGGTAATACGATTAAAAAAGGTGAATTTATTAATACTAAAGTAGCGTATTATGGAGGAGGAAATAACTTATCTACTTTAATAAATGAATCTAATAATTTAGATTCATTTAGTAAAGATATTGAAGTTAATTTACTTAAAGATAGTGAACCATATTTAAATAGTAATACTATTATTCAATTATTAAGTAAATGTGTATTATTTGCAGCTGGGTTTAATAGTTTTAAATTCGTTACTAATAACGAATTTAATAAAGATAAGATTAAATTAGATGAAGTACCATCTAAAGAATATTTAAAAAGAAATTTATATAATTAAAAGGAGATTATAATATTATGATTAAATTAATTAATAAAAAGAAATTAAGATGTTTAATTACTACTATTATGTTATTTAGTGTTCCGCTTATTAGTAGTTGTTCATCATTTTTTGGTAGTGATTCTTATAATATTAAATCTACTTCTAAAGTATATGATGAAACTAGTGGAGATACTATTGTAACTATTACATTTGATAATGATGAAGTAGAACCAATGGTAATTAGAATTCCTAGAGGAGTAAGTGGAAAAGATGGAGTAGGTATTAAAGATATAATTACTACTAAACTTGAAGATAGTGTTGTAATTCGAATTGTATTTACTGATCCTAGTATTAAAGATACTACTATTACTATTCCGATTATTAATGGTCATGATGGAGTTAGTGTTACTGGAGTAGTAGTAAGTAATGATGAAGTAACTGGTAACGTTAATATTAAATTTACTTATAGTGATGGTAAAGAAAGTGAAGTAATATCTATTCCTAAAGGAAAAGATGGATTAGATGGAGTAGGTATTAAAAGTATAACTACATCTAAAAATGATGAAACTGGTATTACTACTATTACAGTTAGTTATACTGATGAATCGATCCCTAATTCTACTTTTACTATTAGTGATGGCTTAGGAATATCAACAATTACATATAATGAATCATTATCTAATGAAGATAATTATGTATTAACCATCACTTATAGTGATGGTTATAAGGAAAATATTACTTTACCTAGACCTAAAACTACTAGATGGTATAATGGAGTAACTACTCCTAATTCAACTATAGGAAGTGATGGAGATTATTATTTAAATGAAGAAACAGGAGAAGTATATAGAAAAACAAATAATACATGGTTATATTTATTCTCAATGAAAAATAATACATCACTATCTAGTTATAAAGTTAGTTTTAATATTAATGGTGGTAAATGGAAATATGTTGAAACTGGAGTTAGTGAAGTAGTTAGAACTTATACATATGATTATGGATCATATGTAGACTTTTCTAATAACTTATTAGAAGTTAAAGCTAATGAAGGTTATACTTTTGATGGTTGGTGGACTGATATAGATCATACTCTTGATCCTAATAGTGGTCAATTAACTAAATTAACACCAATATTAAGTGATTTAACCTTATATGCTAATTGGAAAGCGATATAATTAATATATAATAAATATATTAATTATTAATATTACTTATTACTATTTAATTAAATTATTATGAAGAAGAAATTATCAATTAAATTAAATCATTATATATTTATATTATCTCTAATACTTATATCTTGTGTTGGAGTAGGGTTTTCTAGTTGGATAACAGGACCTTCAAATAAAGACAATGCCAATGTAGATACAAATGTTGGTGATGTAATAGATATTAATAATTATATTAAGTATGGAACTGTGGAGATTTTTGATTATTGTAAGCATGGCGTTATTAAAGATGAAACCATTGTTGAAAATGGAGATGTTATTATAAACTTTTCTATTGAATTAAAGTACCCTAATGATAAAATTTTAAATCATATTTCTTCAGTAAATAATGATTTAACAATATCGACTGAATTTAGTAATGGAAGTCCTAATGTTTCAGCAATATTTAGTACATATTTACAATCAGTTGATTTATCAGTAAGTGCTTTAGAATATTCTAATGCATTTGACATTAGGCCTACGAAAAACGAATATGATACTTCAAAAACATATAATTCATCATTTTCAACGAATACAAATTTAGAAATTTCTAAGCTTTTCTTTAGAATTAAATATTCTTTTCAATTTCCTGTCTATACAGATTTTAATACATATGTTTTTGCAAAATTAAATCGTGGTAAGTTCTGGTTTGATTTTAAAGCTGAGGTTAAATGATGAAAAAGAGAATGTTAACGTTTTTAATTTCAATAGGCTTAATAGCTTGTGCTGAGGTTGGATATAGCAGCTGGATTTTAAGTAACAACAATTCTCTGTTTTATGAAAAAAATTCTTCAGATAAAGTTGCTGTATGTAAAATTGGTAGCACTTATTACACTAATATTGGAAAAGCCATCGAGAAAAGTGTAGCAAATGATGTTATTGAAGTTTTTCCTGGTAATACAGATAGAAACAGTCTTTCATACACAATCACCACAGAAAAAGAAGATAAAACATTAACAATACCTCAAGGTGTTACTTTAAATATTCCATATGAAACAGGAAAAGCAAATAATAAAGTTGCCTCTGGAACGACAGGTGTACATGCTTTAGCTAATAGAGCGACATATTGCAAGTCTTCAGTTATTTTAGGAGATGGAATTACATTAATAAATAACGGAACTATCGAAATTGGAGGCTATATTGGTGCTAATGCTGGAGGAAATCCATCTGGCTGTACAGCTGAAATTATAGTGAATTAATACTTGGAAATGGTTCTAAATTAGAAAATCATAATATAATAAATCTTTATGGCTATTTAGGAGAAAAAGAAGATAAAAAATCATCTCTTATTTTAGAACCAACTTTATTAAATGTTAGACCGGCACTTAATATGCCTATGTATTGGTATGACTACTGTGGTGGTTCTGCTTTAAAGGCAATATATGATGCAATAGGAACTAGATATTGTCTACCATTAGATGATTTCTATTTTGAAAATAATGCTGTCAAAACGACTATTTATGGTGGATCGGATGTCACTTCTTGGGTTAACCTTTATGCTGCAAGTTACAATGGTGGATATGATTTACAACTAATTGGAAGTGATGGAAAAGGCATTGTTTCAATTCCTAATGGTTCTTATATTGAATGTGATTATAATGAGTCAACACTTATTAATGACCTTCATTTTTTCGGTAACTCTTCATTTAATGCATTTACAATTGATGTTGAAAAAGCTATTAAAGATACTGCTGGAGGTTTTGCATGGACACTTGCTAAGGGTATGGGAGTACCATCGAAAGTTACAAGCAATGATGGTTATTTTCCAGTTTCTTATCATTTTAATGTTATATTGGATAAATTAGCTGGGCAAACTAGTGCTAGTTACGACGGAACATCGAATAGATATAAATTTCTTAATGGTTCATCATTAAAAATAGAAAGCGATGTAGAATTAAAAATTAAGGAATTAATAGCATATAAAGGTGATGATATTTATACTGGAAGAGGAACTCATGCCGCTAATTTAAAGAAAAGTAAAACGCCATTAACTCCAGCAAATATGAACATTAATGGAAGCCTAGTAGCTGATACGATTGCAGGGCAATTTTATGGAGAAATATCTGGCGGAACGATACAAGCGTCTGTAAATACAAGTGTAACAATGTATGAGCCAAAAAAAGGTGAAGGGGATAAATTTAGTGCGAAAATGCTGAATGGTGAAGAAGGTTGGTTTTATTTACCATTATCCTTAAAACTCAAAAATATAAATGGAGTTATCGAAGAGAGAGAACCTAGTAAATATAATTGTGTATCTAATGAATGTTATTGGGAACAATTAAAAGAATTAACAAGTATATCTATTAAAGAGACGTCAGGAAACTATACAAGTGGTAAACGTGCTGCAGCGACTTTTAATATTATTGCAGAGTTTACCCCAATTGATTATTCAGATGTAATTGAGAGTTTTACTTGGAAACAACAAAGACATGATACAAGTGTTAGTGAAGATGGCTATTTTGAAAATAGTACTCTTACAAGTACAATATTTAAAACAAGGCGAAATGAAAATGCTCTACATAACAATTATATTGATGTATGGCTTGAAGTTAAGATTAAAGGAAGAAGCGAAATTTTAAAATCTAATATAATAACATTTAACGCTAAATTCTGGGCTGGCTAATTTATATAAACATAATTACGTAATAAAACATAACAATAGATATAAAAGTAATACATAAAAGATATTCAATAGAAATAAATATTAATATAGATAATAATAATTTCAATGAAACTAAATCAATTTGAGAAATTTAATAGTGTTGATTGCATTTAATAAAAATCATCTTGTTATTAAAACTGTGCATATATTAATTTTTAAATTGACATTGCAAGAATAAAATTTTTAGTCAATAATAGTAATATAAAGTAATAAATTAAATTAATATTTTATATTTTTTTAAAACATAAAACTTATAAAGTTTTTGGAGGGTAAAATGACTAAAAAAATAAAATTTTTATTTGTTCTATCTTTTTCTATTTTGCCGGTGAGTTATGAAAGAAGTAGCAAAACATATACAGTAATTTGGAAAAACTTTGATGATAAAATTCTTGAAATTGATTACGATGTAAAAGAAGGAACTATACCAACGTATGACTCTTCAATACCTACTAGAGACAATGATTTAGAATATAAATATATATTTAATGGGTGGGATCCAGAGATATCACCTGTTAATAAAAATCAGATTTATACTGCAACTTATAGACCTGAATTAATTGTCAATGAATACACTATTTATTTTGATTTAGATGGCGGAACTTCACCATCTTATGTTGAATCAAAAGTTGTTACAAAAATAACATATGAAGACTTCTTTTTTGATTGCAAAAAAGATGGATATATCTTTAGAGGATGGTCGTATAATGGCGTAAAAGTATTTAATGAATATAAAAATAAACTATATGAGCCAGAATTAACTGATTCAATGACTTTTGTAGCTATATGGGAAGCGTATAAATTTGATTTAACTATTAGAAGTAACGATGAAAATAAAGGTACAGTCGAAAGTTTTATTAATACAAAATATTATTATAACGAAGAAGTAACTATAAAAGCTATACCTGTAAAAGGCTATGTTTTTGCAGGATGGTATGATAATTTAATTAAAGTAAGTGATGAATTAATTTATACTTTTAAAATGCCAAAACATGATTATTCTTTAGTAGCTTATTTTGCTACTAAAGAAGAAGCTAATCCTAACTTTGGAATAATACCAAATTATGATCAAAATAATAAGACTATTACTTATGGTATTTATCCTCAAACAGTTGTTGATGATATGTCAACTATTTATAATTTAAATAAAATAAAAACTAAACAAAAAAATGGATTTTATTTATATAACGATAATTATTATTCTAAAATAATTGCTACTCCTAATAGTAGCAATTATAGGTTTAATAATAATAAAGAAATAATATCAGGAGAAGAGTATTGGTTTAAATGTGAACCTATAATATGGAACATATTAGAAAATAATAATAGTAATAATTATAGTGTACTTTCTAAATATATATTAGATGCTCAACCTTATTATGATAAAAATATAAATTTAGAAAATGAATTATTAGTTACACCTAACAATTATAAATTTAGTTATATAAGAAACTGGTTAAATGATTCATTCTATAATTCTGCATTTTCACTTCATAATAAATATATAATGACAACTTTAGTTGATAATAGCGCTAAAACAACAGAGATAGAAACTAACTTTAATATTTGCGATGATACTAATGACAAAATATATTTATTGAGTTATAAAGATTACATTAATAAAGATTATGGTTTTTCATCATCTAGTTTCCCATCAAATACAAGAATAAGTATAACAACCGATTGGGCAAGAGCTAGAGGTGCTTACTATAATGAAGAAAGTTACTACAAATTTAATGGTATGTATATGACAAGATCCCCTAAAAATTATTATGAAAATGGATCTTGGATAGTAGGCTATGATGGAACGCTCGGTGTAGCGAATTTAAATTTAAAAAACAAAGGTGTACGCCCTAGTATGGCTTTAGAAATAAATTATTAAAAAATATCTAAATATCATAGTTTATATGTTTTTAATGAAAGAATATGAAAAAATTACAACCAGTTATAGGAGGATTATATTATAGAAAATGATCAAATAATTGTTATTGATACATGTGCATTACTTCCAAATTGTCAAAAGGAAGATAAAAGATTTGATATTAATAAATGGACAAATTTTTTAAGTAATAATAAGAACTATGAATTATATATAACACCTTTTACTCTTTATGAAACACTTACGTTTAAAGATGAATCAACTAAAATTAAGTTGTTTGAATATCTTGAAAAAGAAAACATTAAAGTACTTACATATAACGATTTTAAAGGAGGATTAGTAAATTTATCAATGATAAATGATATTTACTTACTCATTTATCTTAAAAGGTTAATTATTAATGAATGCAATAAATTATTAGAGATTGTTACGATTAATCAAATTTTATTAAAATACAATCATATGTCAAAAAATAATGAACTAGATAAAATTGTGGATGATTTAAATGATTTCTACTATTTAAATAAAAAAGCTGGTGAAGTGGATGATTTAAAAGTTTGGATGGATGATGATTATTTTAAGGAATATTTTACTAGAGTTACCAATTCTATAGAAAAGAATTTTTATATAAAAAAATTTTATGATGAATTCTTAAATTCTTGTAAAACAGAAAATAAATATTTAGATGAATTATCTGCCTCTCTAGAAATTAAAAAGGAAAACTTACTAATTTATCGATATATTCTTAATATGGCACTAAATAGAAAAACAAAGCACAAACTAATTAATTATGTTATTGATGCCTTAAATATACATGCTGCTTTATTAGAAGATCTTAATGCTTATTTTATAACTAGAGATAAAGAATCAATAAAATTTTTCAAAAGTATAGAAAGTATTGATTTTGATATCGAAGATAAAAAGAATTTCTTTAACAACTTTTTGATTACAAAAAATAATTAAATGTTATTTATCTTATAAACCCCAATATAAATATAAAAGTAATATATAAAGAATTATCTAAATAAAGATAATAATTCTTATAATATATTACTTTTAATAAAGAAGAAGATATTACGTAAGTAATATCTAATAAATAGTAATTAAAAATTACTATTTATCACTTTTGTCTTTTGGATAATTAGATTTATATTCATCAAATATAGAAGACCAAGTAGATATAAATCTATTATTAGTTTTACCTACTGTTTCTAATTTAATACGTTTCCAATCAGTAGCAGAATATATATCACATTCTTTAGCTAATTCTTCTCTAGCTTCTTTTAACTCTTCTAAAGTAACATTATTATTAGTTATATAGTTATATACTAATTTTCTAAAAGAATATACTAATTGAATAAAATGTTTATCTTTTTCAAAAGTATAAACAAATATAGTTCTAAATTCATTACTTGCTTTACTTAATTCTTTTATTATATTTTTCTTTTCTATTTCATTACTAGATTCAATATAATATGGATCACTATTAGCAAGTAATATAGATACTAAATTTAACATCTTTTGACGTCTTTCTAATCTATAACCAGTTATAACAGTAATACTATTATTCTTTCTTTGCATATAAGTATTAAATATAAAACCACCAATACCTAATAATAAAGTTACACATATTGTTGCTATTGAATTATTAAGAAGAGGATATGAGGTATATATAGGAAAGTTGCAATCAAAAGAAATAGATTTTGTTGCGATGAAAAACGGCAGAAAAACTTATATTCAAGTAAGCGATAATATTACTAATCAAGAGACATTTAATAGAGAAGTAGCTCCACTATTATCAATAAATGATGCATATCCAAAAATTTTAATAGCTAGAACAAAAAATAACATAACTGATTTTAATGGTGTTGAAATTATAGATATCGCTAGATGGCTATTAGATGAATAATATTTAATTTATTAATATATTTCGCAAAAATGAATATTTTTAAAAATTGCGAAATGTACTTAATTACAAAATTTTTAAAAAAAGAAATTTAACTACCAAAAACGGAATTGATTTAGTTATTATTCAAGATTGAAAACTTAATAAAATCAAATGTAAAAGTGGAATTATTTTAATAATAAAGATGCTAAAAGCTTTTAACAATTAGATAAAACACAATATTCAATTGGATATAAAGTTATAATTTGTAATACAAACTCTATTCATTTATTAGATGATGAAGTCTATGCTTTACCATTAGCTGGAATTTAATAATTTCTTATTTTTGTTTAAATTATTGTTTTTATATGGTATTCAACTACTTTTAGGTTAACGCTTCAAATCATCCAATAAAATAAAGAAAATCCTCCAAAAGAATTTACCAAGTATATTTAAAACAGGCTATGTTTTGTTTGAAAAATGCAAAAAAGAAGACTAAATTTGGTTGGATAAATGTAAAATTAAGGCTATTTTTGGTTGGAAAAATGCAAAAAGAAGACTAAATTTGGTTGGAAAAATGCAAAAATGAAGCAAATTTTGGTTGGAAAAATGCAAAAAAGTTTGTATAATTGAATCGGTAATTATTATGTTAGAAAGAAAAATAACTAAGCAAATTGAAGATTGGTTTCAAAACAAAGAAACAGGATTACTTATCGACGGGGCAAGACAAATTGGAAAAACAACGGTAATTCAAAATTTTTTAAAGTCAAAAAACCTCAACTATCTTGAAATTAATTTAATAGAAAATAAATTGGCATTAGAAGCTTTCAATACATATACTGATGAAAAACAATTATTGCTACGCTTATCCGCTCTTTCAAACAAAGAAATTGATGAAAAAACTGTAATTTTTATTGATGAAATCCAAGAAGCTAATGATGCTATTACACCAATTAAATTTTTAATTCAAAAATCGAAATATAGATATATATTTTCAGGGTCTCTTTTAGGAATAAAAATGAATGATATTTCTTCAATACCTGTAGGATTTTTAACGATATTACAGATGTATCCAATGGATTTTGAAGAATTTATGAAAGCAATTGGTGTTTCTGATAAAGTCTATTTATATTTAAAGGATTGCTTTAAGAACAAGATTATAGTTGATGAAATAATTCATAAGCAAATGATGAATCTTTTTAATACTTATTTAGTTGTTGGAGGTATGCCTAAAGCAGTAGATGTATTTATTAAATCTAATGATATCAATTTTGTTAATAAAGAATTAAAAGATATTGATGTTGGTTATAAAAAGGATATTGGTAAATATCAAAAAAATAATAAATTATTAATTCAAGAAATATACGATCTTATCCCTAGTGAATTAAATGCTCAAAATAAACGATTTATTTTAAAAAACTTAAATGAAAAAGCTAGATTTTATAAATACGAAACATCATTTACATGGTTAAAAAATAGTGGTGTAGGATTATTTGTTCATAATGTTGATAACCCAATATATCCTTTACTTGCAAGTAAAGAAAGAACATTATTTAAATTGTTTTTATCTGATGTTGGTTTATTAACATATAAATTATATAACGGAAATGAAATTGAAATATTAAACGGTAATGCAAATTTAAATTATGGAGCAATTTATGAAGCTGTAGTTGCTCAAGAATTAAAAGCTCATGGATTTGAATTATATTATAATAGTGATAAAAAAAGAGGAGAAATTGATTTCCTAATTGAAATAAATAATCAAGTAGTCCCTATAGAAGTTAAAAGTGGAAAGAAATATAAAAGACATTCTGCACTTAATTATTTGATGGCTAATAAGACTTTTAATTACAAATATTCTTATGTTTTATGTAATAGTAATCTAAATGTAGATGGCAATATTACCTATATTCCTATATACATGGTTTGCTTTATCGAGAATGCAAAAAATAACAATAAGCAGGTTATAAAACTTGATATTTCAAAATTAATATAAGAGATTAACTTATTTTATTTTTAAATAATCATTTAATTACGTTAATCATTAATATTCTTATTTAAATTTTTATTACCGAAAAATGAAATATTTTTAAAAAGTGGGAATAGACATCAGTTAATTTTAAAGTTATAATTTAATTACCGAAAAAGGGAATAATTTTAAAAAGTAGTAATAGAAATGAAATATTTAATAAGACATACATATTTAAATAAAATTATAAGTTTACAAAATACACCAGATATTAAAGTAATCACTGGGATGAGGCGTAGTGGTAAATCTGTATTATTAAAAGAATTTATAGATTATATAAAACAATATGAAAGTGATACTAATATTATTTTTATTAATTTACAAGATATTGATTTTGAAAGCTTACTTGAATATCACGCTTTACATGAATATATAGTGAATAAATATAAAAAAGATAAACACAATGTTTTAATTATTGATGAAGTTCAATTATGTAATAAATTTGAATTAGCAATTAATAGCCTTCATTCTAAAGAACTATTTGATATATTTATTACAGGCTCTAATGCTTTTTTATTAAGTTCTGATTTAGCTACTTTATTTACAGGTAGAACAATGAATATAGAAGTATTACCTTTTTCTTTTAAGGAATATTTAGAATACTATAATGATTATAATAATATTGATCAAAAATTTGATTTATATTTAAAAGAAGGCGGAATGCCAGGTACTTTTCTATATAACAATATAAAAGATAAATATGATTACTTAAATAATGTGTTTAATACTATATTATTAAGAGATTTAATCGATAAATATAATATTAGAAATATAAATGAGATAAAAAAGATATCTGAATTTATGATTGATAATATAGGTAATACATTATCTCCTAATAATATTTGTGAATGTTTAAATAAAGATAAAGTATTAATAACTAGAAAAACCATTTCAAAATATATTTCATATTTTGAAAATTCATTTATGTTTTATAAAGCTAAAAGATATGACTTAGTAGGTAAAAAATATCTTTCTAATAATGATAAATATTACTTAAGTGATATAGCGTTTAGATTTGCTATTAATGGAACTAGAAATTTAGATATTGGAAGATGTTTAGAAAATTTAGTTTATTTAGAATTAAAAAGAAGAGGATATGAAATTTATATTGGTAAATTATATCAAAAAGAAATTGATTTTGTAGCTATAAATAGAAATGAAAAAATATATATACAAGTTTGCGAATATTTAGATGATAAAAAAACTTTTGAAAGAGAATATAGACCATTATTATCAATTAAAGATGCTTATCCTAAGATGATTATTGCTAGAACTAGACAAGATGATTACACTTACGAAGGAATAATAATTAAAGATATAGCTAAACGGATGTTAGAAGAATAATATTTAAATTTCTATTACCAAAAAATGAATTATTTTTAAAAAGTGGGAATAGAAATTAAATGTTATATTTATAATTTTATTAATTTATAAAAGCAAAAATATTTAGTAACTACAAAAAGTGCAAGAACTTGCAAAAATTTTAGTTAGCCATTGAATAAGGATAATAACTCTTATATAATAAAAGTGCAAGAACTTGCAAAAATTTTAGTTAGGAGCAAATTTATGATTAAAAGAGATAAGTATTTAAATGAATTAATAGATAGAATGCATAATGGAATGATTAAGGTAATTACTGGAATTAGAAGATGTGGTAAATCTTATTTACTTTTTAATATTTTTTATGACTATTTAATTAAAAGCGGTATAAATAAAAATCATATAATTAAAATACAATTAGATGATATTTTAAATGAAGAATTATTAGATCCTAAAAACTTATATAACTATGTAAAAAATAAAATAATAGATGAAGATATGTACTATATCTTATTAGATGAAATTCAACTCGTTAATAATTTTGAAGTAGTACTAAATTCTTTTTTGCATATTAATAATTTAGATGTTTATGTTACTGGAAGTAATGCTAAATTTTTATCTTCTGACATAATTACAGAATTTAGAGGTAGAGGGGATCAAATACATTTAATGCCACTTTCTTTTAAAGAATATTATGATTATTCAAATCTTGATTTTGATGAAGCTTGGAATGAATACTCAATGTATGGAGGAATGCCTTACATATTAATGTGTAAATCAGACAAACAAAAAGTAACTTATTTAACTAATTTATTTAATGAAACTTATATAAAAGATATCGTAAATAGACATAACATTAAAAATGTCGATATTTTAGAAGATGTTTTAAATATTATTTCTTCAAGTGTTGGTTCACTATCTAATCCTAATAAATTATCAAAATCTTTTAAATCAATTAAACAAATTGATATAGCTCCTCAAACTATAAAATTATATTTAGATTATTGTATTGATTCTTTTTTAATTGAAAAAGCTTATAGATATGATGTAAAAGGTAAAAATTATATTGACACCCCATTAAAGTATTATTTTGTAGATATAGGACTTAGAAATGCTCGATTAGGTTTTAGACAACAAGAAGAAAGCCATATAATGGAAAATATTATTTATAATGAACTTATTAATCGTGGATTTAATGTTGATGTAGGTGTTGTTACAATTAACGAAAAAAATGAAAATGGAAATTATGTAAGAAAACAGTTAGAAGTAGATTTTGTATGTAATTTAGGATATGAAAGATATTATATACAATCAGCTTTAAATATAGATAGTGAAGAGAAAAGACTTCAAGAAGAAAGATCTTTAATTAATATAGATGATAGCTTTAAAAAGATAATAATAGTTAGAAATAATATTAAAAAATGGAAAGATGAAAAAGGCGTTTTATTTTTAAGTCTAAAGGAATTTTTAACGGATATGAATTCTATTAATTCTTAATTATATGTTTTAAAAATAATAAATTTTAGAAAAATAGTTAACTTTAGCAAGGTTTTTACTAGAAAATATTAGGTTTTTGTTTCAAAGCAAATTATTTGATTTATCTAAAAAGTTGTATAAAATATTAATATATTAAAGGAAATTTATGCTTATATTTAAAGATTATGGATTAAAAGAAATTAAGGAAATATTTAAACCTTATTTTATTAATGAAGATGTTTTTAGTTGTGATTACACTTTAGGTGAGAAATTTATGTGGAATAAATTCTTTAAAAGTAGTTATGCATTAGTAAATAATACATTAACTTTTAAAGAAATGTATGGAGAAAATAATTATGCTTTTTATTATCCAATGGGTGAAGATATAGAATATATGTTTTCACTTATTAAAGAATATGAATTAGCTAGTAATAGGAAAAGATTAGAATTTTGTTCAGTAGATGAAAAACATTTATTAGATTTAAAAAATAGATTCCCACATAATGATTATTATTATGATAATGATTGGTCAGATTATTTATATTTAAATAAGAATTTTCAAACTTTTAGTGGTAATTTATATGCTAATAAAAGACATCATGTAAAACAATTTATTAAAGAATATAAAGAAGCAATATTTAAAAAATATACTAATGAAGATAAATCTATATTCTTAGATTTCTTAAATGAATTTAATAAATCTAAGGTAGTAACTACAAAAGAAGCTATTAATGAAATAAATGAAACTAAAGAATTAATACTTCATTTTGATGAATTAGGTTTTGATTGCTTCTATATAGAATATAATAATAAAGTAATAGCATTATCAATATGTGAAGTAATTAATGATTGTATATATGATCATATTGAAAAAGCATTAAGAGAATATAATTCTATATATCCTTATTTTGTTAATAAGATTGCATCTTATTATCAAAATATAACATATTTTAATAGAGAAGATGATAGTGGAGATCCTGGATTAAGATTTTCTAAATTAGATTATCATCCTTGTAGAATGATTAATAAATATATGTTTTATGTTAGAAATAATTTAGATTTATTAAATGATATACCTACTATTAAAATAGATAATAATATATCTTTAACTAAATTATTAGTTAAAGATAAACTTGATTATTATAATTTATATATAGATGAAGAATTAAATAAATATTGGGGATATGATTATAAATTAGATTTAAAAGATAATAAATTAGATCCAGATTATTTTTATAATATGGTTATTAATGATTTTAATAATAAAGAATGGTTTAGCTTTATTATTAAATATAATGATATCTTAATAGGAGAAATAACCTTAGGAGAATTAAATAATCTTAATGAATGTAGTATTGGTTATAGATTAATTAAAAAATATCAACATTTAGGAATATGTTATAAATCTATTAATGTATTAATAGATTATTTAAAGAATAATATAGGATTAAAAGCAATAAATGCTAAAGCTTATAAAGAAAATACACCATCTATAAATTTACTAAATAAGCTTAATTTTAAATATATCAATAGTGATGATACATTTAATTATTATCGATTAGAACTTAATAATTAATAAAAATATATTCATTTAGAAAAATTTCGGTTTTCTTAGTTAATTTTAAATAGATTATAAAGATCTATTATTTTATAATTTGAACTTGCTTTCTATCTATATATAAAAATGTATCATCTTATTTATTTATAATTAAAGATAGTAGTAAAAACTATATTAGAATTATGGATGGAGTAGGTGGAGATGATTTTTAAAATTTAACAAAATGTATGAGTTCTAAATGGTTTTTAATCAAAAATAGGTATTTTTAATAAATTTTATTGAAAGTTTATTAGTAAATTATGTAAGAATTTATATTTATTTAAATCTAAAAATTTACAAACTTCCGATTAATTTTTGTATTTGGCAAAATAGAAATGTAGAAAGGGAGTGCAGACAAAAACTTGGACTAAATAGAAAGGACAAGTATGCACAAAATAGAAGAAATTAAAAAAGCATTAAATTTGTTAGATACCTATGATGGACAATTATCTAAAACCGCAAAAGCGTTAGGAATTAATCGCTATACATTAAGATCTTGGAGAGATAAAAGAAAAAATGGAGAACCCTTAATTTCAAGGAAGAGGAATA
>JALEXS010000079.1 GCA_022780025.1 Mollicutes bacterium
GGGTAAAGATAATAGGAGCCGAAAGGCTCTTATTTTTGTGCCTTTAAATCCTATTCACTTACAAAACTTTTCTTATTATATATGTTAAATCGTATTCACTCTAAAAAGTTTGTTGTATTAAGAATGGTGTCGTGATAGATCCTTCATGTGGATCAGGTGGCTTCTTGGCTGAATCCTTGAAACAATTGTGGGCGGAAATAGACAATGAGGCCAAGAAATACAAATGGACTGATTCAGCTGCTGACGAAGAAAAAAGAAACGCTGCAATTAAATGCATAAGAGGTATTGACAAAGATCCTTTCTTGGCAAAAATAGCAAAAGCTTACATGGCAATTTTGGGTGATGGTAAGGGCGGAATATGCTGTGAAGACTCTCTTGATTTGCCTGATAATTGGCAATCATCAACAACTTCGTTAATTGGCCTGGGAAGATTTGATGTTATTCTCGCTAATCCTCCGTTTGGAAAGAATATTAAAGTCGAAGGAAAGTCGAAACTTTCTCAATATGTTTTAGCAAGAAAAGAGTATGAGGACGAAAAAAGTGGTCCGGTTGATAAAGGTAATGTATCAACACTTTTTCGGGAGTGCAGACAAAAACTTGGACTAAAATAGAAAGGACAAGTATGCACAAAATAGAAGAAATTGAAAAAGCATTAAATTTATTAGATACATATGATGGACAATTATCTAAGACCGCAAGAGCATTAGGAATTAGTCGCTATACATTAAGATCCTGGAGAGACAAAAGAAAAAAAGGTGAACCTTTAATTTCAAGAACGAGGAATAAATCATCCAAATGGACCAAAGAAGAGCAAGAGGCAGTAATAGAATATTACTTTAATCATGGCGAAAACATAACTAAAGCATGCCGAAAATTCGGCTATCCATCCACTTCATCATTAAAATCACGGGTTAAAAAAGATAAAAGATGGATCAAAAAACACAAAGTTCACAAAAAGCCAACAATATTAAATGATGATGATAAGCAAAAGGCAATCGTTGATTTAGTATTAAGAGATTCATCAGCAATTAATGTCGCTAATAAGTATAATGTTACTAGAGTTACTTTATATGAATGGCAAAAAGAACTAACTGGTGAACCGATTATGAAAAAGAAAGATAAATCAAAACAAGAACTTGAAGAAGAAATAATAGTTCTTCGAAAAGAACATTTAAAACTCGAACTTGAAAATAAAGTTCTAAAAAAAGCAAACGAAATATTAAAAAAAGAAGTAGGCGTTGATTATTCTCTATTAAGCAATAAAGAAAAAACTCAAATAATCAACGCCTTAAAAGAAGAATATAAAATCAATGAGTTGCTTAAAATAATTCATTTAAAACGTTCAACATATTTTTATGAAATAAAAAGACTAAACTTTGATAAATACTTAACTATAAGGAAAATCATTAAAGAAATATTTTTTAATAATTATAAATGTTATGGATATAGAAGAGTAAAACAAGAGCTGTCAAAATCGTATGGAATTGTTATTTCTGAAAAAGTGATTATTAGGTTAATGAAAGAAGAAAAATTATTTGTTTATATGCCAAAATCAAAATTCAAATACTCTTCTTATAAAGGAGAAATAAGTCAACAAGCTCAAAACATAGTTAATAGAAAATTTATTGTAACTAAACCATATAAACAAGCTCTTACAGATATAACCGAATTTGCATTAAAAGATGGTAAAGTCTATTTGTATCCTCTTATTGATTGCTTCGATGGTTCTCCTATT
>JALEXS010000008.1 GCA_022780025.1 Mollicutes bacterium
GTTTGATGTTGATAAAACTTATAATGTAAATTTAAATAGTTTTACACTTCAAACTAGAAAACTACTTGCAAATATGATTTTTGGAAGTAATACTTAATTGTATTTAATTATGGGGAGACCTACAACAAAGGGACACAATCAGCCTAAAATTACTTATTTACATAAAATCAATTATTCATTTTAATTTTAAAAATTATTTTATTAATCCTACTCTTTTATAAATATAATCAACATTTCTTAAAAAATATTGTTCATCAAATAATTTATCAATATCTTCCTCTGAAATGTATTTTCTTATAAAATAGTTGGATTTTAGACACTTTTTGAAATTATTATCGGGTTTTTCAAAAACTTCATTTGCTATTTTTTGAATATTATCATATGCTTCTTCACGACTTACGCCTATAGAAACTAAATATGTTAAAACTCTTTCACTAAAAACTACACCTTTAGTAAGATAAATGTTTTCATGTATTTTTTCCTTATTAACTATCAAGTTAGATATAGTCTTATTCATTCTTCTTATAATATAAGTAGTTAATGTTAAAGCATCAGGAAATATAATTCTTTCATTTGAAGAATGAGAAATATCTCTTTCATGATATAAAGCTATATTATCATAACTAGAAAATGCATAGCCTCTAATAAGTCTAGCTAACCCACACATATTTTCAAAAGAAATTGGATTATGCTTATGTGGCATTGCACTACTTCCTTTTTGATTTTTTGAAAAATATTCACATGCTTCATTAATTTCGTTACGGCTAAGATTACGAAATTCAATGGATACATTTTCAATATGAGTAGCAATTAAAGCTAAAGCATTTAAATAATTAGTATGATTATCTCTAGCAATAACTTGTGTAGCAATTTTAGGATTATTCAAATTAAATTTATTAGCTACAAATTTCTCAACTTCTGTATTTGCAAACGCAAAATTTCCAACAGCACCTTCTAATTTAATAAGGCATAATTCATTTGTAGCAGAAATTAATCTTTCTTTATCTCTATTTAATTCATCAAAAAACCTTGCAAATCTCAATCCAAATGATGTAATTTCAGCATGCATACCATGAGTTCTAGCAATACATGCTAAATCTTTGTATTCTAAAGCCTTAACTTTATAAACTTCTAAAAGATCATCTATTTCTTTAATTAAAATATCAGTAGCTTTTTTATAAATAATAGACATAGCACTATCAACAACATCAGTTGAAGTTAATCCATAATGAAACCATCTTTTTTCTTCACCTAAATTTTCATCAATCGATCTAGTAAAAGCAATTACATCATGCTTAGTGCTTAGTTCCAATTCATTAATTCTATTTACATCTACTTTAGCTTTTTTTGATATTTTATCAAAATCGTCTTTTGGAACTATATTTAAATTAACTAATGCTTCCAAATTAGCTAATTCAATATCTAAAAAAGTCTTATAACGATTTTCTAAACTAAATAATTCAGAAATTTCTTTTATATCATATCTATCAATCATTTTCGTTACCACTTATTTTCTCATAATTTGAAACTAGAATAGTAGCATCATTATTAAAAGAAATAAATCCATCATCAATTTTAATTTTAATACGTTTAGTATCTTGAACAATCTCTATAATTGAAGGATTCAAAATAGAAACCAAAGGATCACGATTAGCCATAATACCAATTTTCCCATTTGGAGTCTTAATATTTAATAATAAAGCCTTATATTCTAATTTTTCTAAAGACTTTGAAATAATTGTTACATTAAATAATTTACTCATCTTCTAAACTCTTAGCTTTTTCAATAACATCCTCAATAGTGCCAGCATATAAGAAAGCATTCTCAGGAATATTATCGTAATCTCCACTTAAAATAGCTTTAAAGCTTCTAATTGTATCATCGACTTTAACGTAAGCTCCTTTATAACCACTATATTGTTCAGCAACATGGAATGGTTGAGATAAGAAATTTCTAATTCTTCTTGCTCTAGCAACAATTTTTTTATCTTCATCACTTAATTCTTCAATACCTAAAATTGCTATGATATCTTGAAGTTCTTTATAACGTTGTAAAATTTCAATAACAGCACTAGCAATATCATAATGTTCTTGTCCAACAATTTTAGGATCTAAAATATTACTACTTGATTCTAAAGGATCAACAGCAGGATAAATTCCTAAACTAGCTAAATTTCTATCAAGAACAGTTTTAGCATCAAGATGTGAGAAAGTTGTAGCAGGAGCTGGATCAGTTAAATCATCAGCAGGTACATAAACTGCTTGGATAGAAGTAATAGCTCCATCTTTTGTAGATGTAATTCTTTCTTGAAGTTGTCCCATTTCAGTAGCTAATGTAGGTTGATAACCAACAGCACTTGGCATTCTTCCAATTAAAGCACTTACTTCGCTACCAGCCTGAGTAAATCTAAAAATATTATCAATAAAGAATAAAACATCTAAATGCATTTGATCTCTAAAATATTCAGCCATTGTTAAAGCACTTAAAGCTACTCTCATTCTAGCTCCTGGAGGTTCATTCATTTGACCATAAACTAATGCAGTTTTATTTAAAACTCCAGTTGCTTTCATCTCATTATATAAATCATTACCTTCACGGCTTCTTTCACCAACACCAGCAAATACAGAAATACCATGTTGAATAGATGCGATATTATTAATTAATTCTTGAATTAGAACAGTTTTACCAACACCAGCACCACCAAATAAACCAACTTTTCCACCACGAACATATGGACAAAGTAAATCAATAACTTTAATACCAGTTTCTAACATCTCTTGATGAGTTGTTTGGTCTTCAAATGAAGGTGATTGACGATGTATTGGTAATTTTTTAGCAGAATCTATATCATGAGTACTTCCACCATCAATGCATTTCCCTAAAACATTAAATACTCTTCCTAAAGTAATTTCACCAACAGGAACGCAAATAGGAGAACCAGTATCATATGCTTTCATTCCTCTAACTAAACCTTCAGTAGGTCCCATAGCAACACATCTAGCTGTATCATCACCAACATATAATTCAATTTCTAAAATAAGTTCATTATTATTTGGTAAAGGTACTCTTAAGGCTGTTAATAAATTAGGTAATTTTTGATCTTCAAAACGAACATCAACTATAGGTCCAACAGCTTGTACTATAATTCCATAATTTTTCTTTTCCATATCCTATCTCCTAACTCTTTTTTATCGCATTAGCACTATTAACAACTTCTGTAATTTCATTTGTAATAAGTGTCTGTCTTTCTTTGTTGTATTCAAGTTTTAAACTTTCAATTAAATCTTTTGCTGATTTATCTGCATTATCCATCATATTTCGACGTATCGTTTGTTCAGATAAACTTGCTTCATAAAAAATTGTCTTTAAATAATTTCCTAAATAGAAAGGTATAAATTTTTCAATAAATACTTCAAGACTTGGTATATATTCAGGCTCATAACTATTTAAATTATTTTTATAATTAATTTCTAATGGTAATAATTTTTTTGCAATTGGTAAAGATATTAAACTATTAACATATCTTTGATATGCGACATGTATAGAATTATATTTATCACTAACATATTTTTTAATAATAAAGTCTATCAAATTATCAAAATCAGAATTTTCAAGATTATTAGCAACATTTACAAAATCTGTATATGCTTTAATATTATTATCATTATTAAATAAAGAAACTGCTTTTCTTCCAATTAAAATAACTTCATCACCTTCTTTATAAATAGACTGAAAATATTTATAAAGGAGTTGATTATAACCTCCACATAATCCAAGGTTTGACATTATTACAACGTATAATTTTCTATTTTCTTTCTTATTTTCTTTCAATAATTTATTATTAAAATTTTTAATAACATCGCTTTTAGAAAGAAAAACCGCGTTGTTTAAGATTATTTTTTGAGTTTCTAAAATATTCTTTTTCTCATTAAAAACATTAATAAGCTTTCTTACTTTGACACTTGATACTAATTGCATTGTCGAAGTAATCTTCTTAGTTGCCTCAATACTATTAATACGTTTTTTTACACTTTCTAATGTTTGACTCATTAATTAATAGCCTTTCTTTCGTTTTTAAAAGTTGTAATAATTGTTCTTAAATTATCACGATCTGGTTTTTTAATATCGTGTGTTATCTTTATTTTTTCTAAAATATCATTATGGAAATCTTTAACATATTTATATAAATCACTTAAAAATGAATTAACTTCATTTGGTTTCAAGTCATTTAAGAAATTATATTTAACACAGAAAAATTGAAGAACTTGTTCATCAATTTGTAATGGTTTATATTGTTCTTGTTTTAAAACTGCGATTAAATTTTCACCGTAACGAAGTGTCTTTCTTGTAGCTTCATCAATGTCACTACCAAATTGCGAAAAGGATTTTAATTCGTTATAGTTTGCAATAATCATTTTTAAAGAACTAGTAACCTTTTTCATTGCTCTAAATTGAGCGTTACTTCCAACACGAGAAACGCTTAATCCTGTATCAACTGCAGGTCTTATTCCACTATTAAATAATGATGTTGATAAGAATATTTGACCATCAGTAATAGAAATAATATTTGTAGGAATATATGCACTAATATCACCTGCTAAAGTTTCAACAATTGGTAAAGCAGTAATACTTCCTCCACCTAAAGCACTATTAAGTTTTGCACATCTTTCAAGTAATCTTGAATGTAAATAGAAAATATCACCTGGGAAAGCTTCACGTCCTGGATTTCTTTTTAATAATAATGATAAACTTCTATAAGAAATTGCATGTTTATATAAATCATCAAAAATTATAAGAACATCTTTTCCTTGATACATCCAATATTCAGCCATAGCTGTTCCACTAAATGGAGAAATATATAACAAAGGTGCTGGTTCACTAATTGAAGCATCAATTATTACAGTGTAATCCATACAACCAAATTGATTTAATCTTTGTGCAATTTGAGCTACACTACTATTTTTTTGTCCAATTGCTACATAAATACAAATAACATCTTTTCCTGTTTGATTAATAATTGTATCAATTGCAATAGCAGTTTTTCCTGTTTGACGGTCACCAATAATTAATTCACGTTGTCCCTTACCAATAGGTATCATTGAATCAATAACTTTTATACCAGTTTCTAAAGGAGAATTAACACTTTGACGATCCATAATAGAAGGTGCACTTCTTTCAATTGGTCGAGTTTCTATTGTATTTATTGGACCTTTACCATCAATTGGTTGTCCTAAAGCATTTACAACTCTACCTAATAAAGCATCTCCTACTGGAACTTCAACAACTTGACCAGTTCTTTTTACTATATCGCCTTCTTTGATTTCTAAATCGCTTCCCAATAAAACAACACCGACATTATCTTCTTCAAGATTCATGACCATTCCATAAACATTATTTGGGAATAATAAAAGTTCTCCAAGCATTGCATTTTGAAGGCCATAAACCATTGCAATTCCATCTCCAATAGTAAGGATAGTTCCTATATCAGTACTTTGTTCAATTTTTGTTTCGTATTTCTTTAATTGTTCTTTAATTAAAGAACTTATTTCATCAGGTCTAATATTCATATTATTTATCCTCCTTTAATAGAGACTCCTTAAGTCGTTCGAGTTGAGTTTTAATTGATGTATCATAAACATCGTTAGACATAATAATCTTAAATCCACCAATTAAGTTTTCATCAACAACATTAGTAAGTAATACTCTATGAGCTTTCTTTTTCTCAAGAGTATCAGTAATTTCTTTAATTGTTTTTTCATCTAGAGCAATTGATGAATAAATGATTCCTTCATCAACTTTCAAATAATTATTAATTTTTACATAAGTATCAGTCAAAATATCTTTTAAAAAATATGCTCTATTTTTACTAATAATAAGTAAAATAAAATTCAATGTAAGTTCGTGATAATTAGAAAAAGTTGACTTAATCATTTTTTCTTTGTCTTCAAATTTTATATCAATTACGCCAAGAAACTGTCCTAATTCCGGATGTTTTTTCAAAATTTGAATAAATGCATACATCTCGTCACGATATATTTCAGCATTTTCTTTATCAGTTTCAATCATTGCTTCAACAAAAGCAATTGAGTAGCGAGATGTCAATTCGTTCATTAATTTTTACCTTCTTTATTTAAATCCTTAATAAAATCATCAACAATTTTCTTGTTGTCTTTATCAGTAATTTCTCTAGACAAGATCTTCTCACTTGTATCAATAGCAACACTAACAATAGCATTATGAATTTCGTCATAAGCTTGCTTTTTTTGCTTCTCGATAATTAGTTGAGAATCTTTAATTTTACGATTAGCTTCTTCTTTTGCTTGGTTTATAATCTCATCCTTATAAACACTAGCTTGAGTTACAGCATTATCAATGATTGTTTTAGCTTTTTGATGACTATCCAAAATAATTTGATCAGATTTTTTAGCATTTTCTTCAGCAATTCTCTTATTTTCTTCAGTTATTTTAACTTCATTATCTAAAAGCTCTTTACGAGAATTTAAATATTTTTTAACTGGTTTTATCGCAAAAACGATAATAACTGTAAATAAAATAATAGTTGCTAAAATTTGTGCCAAAGTTGACCAGAGATTAGGGATTAAATTTTTTTGAACAGTATCGCTAATGTCTTTTCCTAAGTCTTCTGTATCACAACTTGTTAAAGCAATTAAATTCGTTAATAAAAATAAATATGTAAAAATCTTCTTCCTTTTATTCATATTAGCCAACAAATAAGCAAAGAATACAAACAACTAAGGCATAAATACCAGTGGTTTCATCTAAAGCACAAGCTAAAATCATACTTGATCTGAGTTTAGAATACATTTCAGGATTTCTACTCATTCCTTCAAGTGCTTTAGCACAAATAAGTCCTTCACCAATACCACTTCCTGCCATACCTAAAGCAGCAATACCGATAGCAATATAACGCCAATCGCTACCTGCTAAAATGTTTCCAAGATTTACTAAAAATTCCATAAAATTCCTCCTTTCAACCTCGTTTATTGATTTACTAATTCTTCAGCATCCTCTGGTTCTTCTTGTTTTATAAATATCATAGTAAGCATTATAAATACAAGAGTTTGAATAAACCCGCTGAAGATATCAAAATAAAAATGAAATGCTGGGGTAATTAAACTACCAACCCAGAAATTAGCTGGCCCCCAAACACCAACATAACTAACATGTGTAATAACTGTTCCTAAAGTAGTTAAAGCAAAATAAATTAAAGTCATAATACAATATCCAGCTAAAGCGTTACCAAATAAACGTAAAGTTAAAGATATTAAAGGTGCCCACATAGTGAAGATATTTATAGGTAACATAATTGGTATAGGTTCTATAAATCTATGAAAATATCTCCATTTATTGTATTTAATAGCAGTAGCATGTATTAAAACAAATGTTGCACTAGCTAAAATTAAAGGAAAAGCTAAATTTCCAACAGGCGAAGGAAGTCCAGTTAATCCAAATATAAAAGATGTAAATAAATACATTGATACAGTCATAATATATGGGGTGAAATTTCTATTATTTTCACCCATAAGTTCAACAGTTAAATTCTCCATTTTTTTATAAAAGATCATAAAAATAAGAAAAAGACCATGAGGTGTTTCTAATGGATTTTTCAAAGCTTTTTTACTACTAACATTTATACAAATTGCTAATATTATTAATAATAAAATAACAATTAAGCTAGATAAAAAAGTTCCACCAAGAACATCTTCTAACTTGGTCGATGTTAATCTATCAGTTATTGCTAAAATATTATTCACCACGACTATGAACTCCAAATAAACCTATCACTGTAGCAAAAGATATTAAACTAATTAAAACATATAAAAATCTATAATTATTAGTAGTATCTCCAGTAAATTTAACTATTAAAGCAGGTATTAATACTGATAAACCTATTAAACAAAATCTTAAAATAGATAATCCAGTAAATTCACCTGTTTTAAAATTTCCATCTTTTCCTAATTCTTTATTACTTTTAATCATTATTAAAAATGTAAAGAAATTGCAAAAATAACTAATAGCAAGTGTCATAGATATTTCATAAATATTTAAAAATAAAAATAATAAGGATAATAAGCTTAATCCTACTCCTATAGCACTATAAATAATTAAAAATTTGCAATCTTTTGACATTTTCATAATTACTTTTTAATCTCCACAATTTCTTTTCCGATATGCCCAATATTAATTCTTTGATAAGGAATGTTAATATTTTCTTTTTGAAATGACTTAATAATTTTTTCATTATATTCAAATAATGTATCCCAATAATTATTGGTATCTACATAAAATCTTAAAGCAAAATTTAAAGAATATTCACCAAAAGAGCTTAAAACGACACTAGGTTTAAAATCTTTTGAAATTCGAGGATCATCTTTAGTTAAAGAAATCATTACTTCTTTTACTTTATCTATATCACAAGAATAATCAACACCAACACTAATTACAACTCTTCTTAAGTGATAAGTTGAATAATTTGTAATTATGCTATTCGTTATAGTTTTATTTGGAACTACAACGACTTGTTTATCATATGTTAATAAATAAGTAGCTAAAAATTTAACATCAGTTACTTCACCTTCACATTCATTATTAATATTAACATAATCTCCTGTGATAAATGGTTTAGTAGTTAAAATAATAAGTCCGCTTGCAAAATTTCCAATAACATCTTGAAGAGATAATCCAACAGCTAAAATTGCGCTAGAAAAAATTGTCGCAACTCCGGTTAAAGAAACTCCTAAAATTGACAAAAATGATAGTACTAAAAATATGTTTAAGCAAACATTAATAAAATTAGCTACAAAATTTTTAATAGTTTTCTCATTTACGAATTTCTTTTTGCCTAATTTAAATAATTTTCTAATTCCTTTATTAATAAGTTTTATTAAAAAATAGCCTAATACTAAATAAACTAATGCAAAAGTTAAGGTAATTATATAAGGAGTGCCCTCTTTTGGAGCAATCCAAAAATTGTATAATTCTTGCCCATAATTAGCAAAAAAGTTACCAACTTTATTCCAGAAATCTGTCCATCCATTTAATATATTAGTCATAGTAATTATTATAAAGATTTTTTATTTTGTTTTAAAGAAAAATAAACTCTTGTATATATTTATATACAAATAGCGAATAAAAGTTAACTAACTACTATAAAATCAGGTTTTTATTTAATAATTGTAGCGTTTCTATCACTACCAATAGAAATAATTCCAATCTTAACACCAGTATACTCTTCAATAAAGCTAATATATTCTTTAGCTTCAACTGGTAATTCATCAAAAGATTTAATATTTTGATCAAAATTAAATTTTTTGAAAGTCTTATAAATTGGTTTACATTTACTATAATCAGATAAACTTGCTGGAATATAATCTATTATTTTTCCATCTAGTTCATAATTAACACAAATCTTCAAATTATCAATATTAGTTAAAACATCAAATAACATTAAAGCAATTGTATTAGCTCCGCTCATTTCTAAATTACGTTTTACAACTACTAAATCTAAATATCCAACACGACGAGGTCTTTTAGTAACAGTACCGTATTCATGTCCTTTTTCTCTAATTAAATTTCCAATTTCATTATCTAACTCAGTTGGAAAAGGACCTTCACCAACTCTTGTTGTATAAGCTTTACATATAGCAACTACATTATCAATTGCACGAGGTGGTATACCTGCTCCTTGTGGAACATAGTTACTACTAGGTGATGAACTTGTTACATATGGATACGTTCCTCTGTCAATATCAAGCATCATTCCTTGCGCACCTTCAAATAAAATTTTCTTATTTTCTTTAACTGAATTTATTAAAAAATATTGGGTATCTGCAATGTATTTTTTTAAATAAGCACCTATTTCTAATAATTGATTATATAAAGTATCAAAATCATACTCTTTTAATCCTAAGCTTTTTAACTCAATATTTTTTACTTTTAAAGTGTCAATCAATTTTGATTTTAAAAATTCAGGTTCTAATAAATCTCCGGCTCTAATTCCTCTTCTAGCAGCTTTATCAACATAACATGGTCCTATACCTTTTTTTGTAGTACCAATTTTATTATTATTTAATAAAGATTCATATGCCCCATCTAAATCTAAATGATATGGCATAATCAAATGACATCTATCAGAAATAATAAGTTTAAATTCTTTTATACCACTAGCATTAATACCTTCAATTTCTTCTTTTAAACTAAAAGGATTTAAAACAACACCATCTGCAATTACATTAGTAATATTTGGATTAAAAATACCACTAGGTAAACTTCTTAAAGCAAATCTTTTGCCATTAAAACAAATAGTGTGGCCAGCATTATTTCCACCTTGAAAGCGAACTACGACATCGCTTTTGCTTGCTAAATAATCGGTGATTTTTCCTTTTCCTTCATCACCCCATTGTGAACCTTCAATAACAGTAACACTCATATTTTCCCTTCTTTTATTTATTTATAATATTTCTTGCGATTAAAACACCACTGGCACTTGCTTGAGCTAAACCCCTAGTTATACCAGCTCCATCTCCACCTACATATAAATTTTTAATATCTTTAAGCATTAAATCATTATTAACATCTGGGTAAGCGCTATAAAATTTAGCCTCAACTCCATAAAATAATGTATCGTCATTTGCAATACCTGGAGTAACTTTATCTAAAGCTTCGATCATTTCAATTAATGATTGCATAGTTTTATAAGGTAAACATAAAGTTAAATCGCCTGGAACTGCTTCTTTTAAAGTAGGTTTAACAAATCCTTCTTTTATACGTTTTTCAGTTGATCTTCTTCCTCTTTTTATATCTCCGTATTTTTGAACAATAACACTTCCGCAACTTAATCTATTTGCAAGTTTTGCAATAGAACTAGCAAAAGTATTAGGTTCATTAAATGGTTCTTTAAATTTATGTGATACTAATAATGCAAAGTTAGTATTTTTGCTACCTAATTTCTTATCAAAATAAGAATGACCATTTGCTAAAACAACATTATGGTCATTTTCGATAACAACATGGCCACTAGGATTAGAGCAGAACGTTCTAACTTTAGTTCCTACTGAAGTATTAAAAATAAATTTACCTTCATATAAATTTTTATTAATGTCTTCCATAATAACATCGCTAGTTTCAACTCTAACACCAATATCGACTTGATTATTATGCATTTGGATATTATGTTTTTCTAATAATTCATTTAAAAATATAGAACCATCACGACCTAAACATAATACGACATTATCAGCATAAATTTTATTATCATCGTTTAAAATAATACCTTTAACAGTGTTTTCTTCAACAATTATGTCTTTTAAAGCTGTTAAAAATCTTATTTCAACTCTTTCTTTTAAATATTCATAGATTCTCTTTAATATATTTAAATTTTCTTCAGTTCCTAAATGTCTTACTTTAGCTCTTAATAATTTTAATCCAGCACCAATTGCTTGTTTTTCTATTTTTTTAATTTCATCAGTATATGGATCAGTAATTATTTCAGTAGCACCAAATTTTAAATTAATCTCATCACAATAATTAATAAGATTTAATAATTCTTCATCATCAATATAATCACTAAGCCAACCACCAAATTCTGTTGTTATATTATATTTACCATCACTATAAGCACCAGCTCCTCCAAATCCATTAGTCATTGAACAAGCAGGATAACATCCAGCAACTCCCTCTTTATTAATAGGACATCTCTCTAATTGATGCTTTAATACAGGGCAACGTCTATTATATATACTATAACCCTTATCTATCATAAGAATTTTTTTATTAGGATTTAATTTATTTAATTCATATGCACACATATAACCGCTTGGTCCGCATCCAACAATAATAACATCATATTTTTCCATACAAAAACTCCTTTATAAATATAGTTATCCCATATATGAATTATTTATTAATTTAATAACATCAAATATGCTCTTGATTTTCACTATTACATTATAAGTAAGATTACTTTTTTTTGCTAGAACAAATACTAAAAATATACTACTTTTTTACTACTATAATAATTATAAAAATAAATAATATAATTATTTATTAATTTCAATTTTAAAAATAAAAATAAGCTTATTAGAATTAGTCATTGAAAATTACTAATTTTATTACTTCTTAAATGACTTTTGAGCAATATGTTTAGGATAAAAATTTATAAACCACTTAGTAAATATTCCAACAAATATTGGAATTACTGTATTTATGATTGATAAATAAGGACTAAAACTTGGAAAATAATAACTTATAATAAACGTATAAATAAAAGTTATTACATAAAAAACACCCCATACTAAACAAATAATTTTATTAGTCGCTAAAAATATTGGATTATCAATAATTTCCTCATCGTAATTATTTTTTGAATAAAAACAAGATAAAGATTTTTTAAAAACGCAAGAAACTAACCATATAACACCAAAAGCTAAATAAGCGATCGTATTAATATATAAACTATATTGATTAGCAAATAATAAAGATAATAAAGCTAAAGCTCCATTAAAAGAAATAGATAAATAGTCATAAAAAACCTTTTCGGTTTTATACATTATTAATATAAATAATAAAATAAGACATATCGAAGCAATTGCACCATAAAAATTATTAATTGGCAAAGCTACAAAATTAATTATAAAAGGAATTAAGAAATTAAGCATTGAGGTATTTTTCTTATTCTCTTTAGGTGTCTCTATATTTTTTTCATTATTATGATTATTAGCTCCAAAATATTTACCCCAATTAATCATTACATCAAAATCACCTTCTACTTGATATAAATGTTTAAATAATGCTTCATCCCCTTTAATTTCGTTTCTTGCTATACTTTTCCAAACAGTTATTGGAGTAGAAATAATGGTTGTAGGTGTTAAAAAATCATCATCAATAACTACACAACCATCTTTTTTTAAAATTAATTGATACTGTTTATTAATATCAACATAATTCATCTGAATGATAATATCCTTATTTTTATAACTATTTTTGTTATATAAAGAAGCCATTTGTTTGGTAAAAATAAGTGACTCATCTTCCTTTTTATAACCATCATTTTCTTGAGATATACCCCAACTAGCATCAGCCATTTTTTCGTATATTTCTCTAGAAAACATGTCTAAACTCAACTTATTTTTTAGATTTTCACTTAATTTGTTATTTAAAAAATATTCTTTTCCAGCTTCAAATAAATAAGATAAATAAATGTCTGTAGTCTCAGATAATTCTTTAAAACCGAATAATTCACCTTGTCCAATATAAATCGGTATATAATTATTTCTACCACATAAATGATCAAATAAAAGATTTACTGAATCATAATTTTTACGATATGTGTAAAATCCACATGTCGAAATTACGATATATTTTTGATTTGATCTATCATATCGAGAAGGATGTCCACCTTCACCAACTCCAGAATCATTGCTACACATAAATGGTAAATTTAATGGTAACTGGCGATCGATAAAATTTTTAAGTAAGCCAGGAACACTAAAATAATATAATGGAAATGAATAAATTATATAATTAGCATTCATTATTAATTTTAAATAATCATTCATTTTATCTTTTAAAATACATTGACCAGGTGTAACTTTCCAACAAGAAAAACATCCCTTACAAGGTTCTATTTTTTCTTTAGATAAGTCAATTAAGTCAACGTGAAGAGTATCGTCTTCAGACTTCATACCATCTACAAATTTTTTTGTTAATTTTAAAGTATTACTTCTTTCTCCTTTAGGAGAACCATTAATTATTAAAATATTCATATTATTATGATAACAAATTTTAAAATATTTATATTAAATAAATTGTAAATAATATGCAAAATTAAAATTAATTAAAATTAGACAGTTAAATCTCCTTCTTTAATCCAATTTAATTTTCTAAATAATAAATCAATTAAAAATACTAAAATCGCTGGAGCAATAATTTCTAAAACAAATATTCCAACCCATGTTTGCCAAATATTTCCCATTGAGCTAATAGTTCCGATTTGACCAACTAATCCAGCTGTTCCCATACCTGCACTTGAGCCTGCACAAACAATTTTTAATGCACAAGTCGAAATAGGTCCTAAAATTGCAGAAGCAATAATTGTAGGTAACCAAATTATAGGTTTTTTAAGAATATTCTTAAATTGAAGCATTGAAGTTCCAACGCCTATTGATATAACCATTCCTAAAGGATTATCTTTTCTTGATTGAATAGCAAAACCAACCATTTGAGTACAACATCCAACAATTGCTGCTCCACTAGCTAATGCTAAACCAGAGTATGTTGGATCAGCTAATAATTCTGTATAAGATAAACTTGCTGGTAAAATAAAAATCATAGCAGCAATTGCAGCACTAGAAATTGGTGCTGTCAAAGCCATTCCCATTATAACTGATATTACTATTCCCATTAAGAATGGAACTATATTAGTTGCATTTCCAACAAGCCATTGAATGCCATATGTTACATAAATTAATGGATATCTTACTCCAAGAGTAAATAATCCACCAACAATAACGCCAAATAATGGAATTATTAAAATATCCAAAGGAGTTTTCTTTCTAAAAACTAGTTTCATTAATAAAGCTACTATTATTACAACAACGTAAATAGTGAGTGGATCGCCTATTTGAAATTTAAATGTATCTACATAAGCTCCTGGGTCACTGCAAAATTTTGCTGATAACGATAAAAAAGCCGCAATTTCACCAACTGCTCCCATAACGACAACATTTAAAGAAGTCATTTTTAAAGCCATCGCAATACCAATACCAATACCAGCGCCAGTTAAAGATTGTAGACAGTAAGCTAAACCTTCTTTCCCGTTTCCTAAAACTTTAAACATAAAATCACAGAAAGCATTTCCTGCGCCATTATGAAATAAGCCACCTATAGTTCCAATAATTGTTCCTATAATTAAAGTAGCGAATAATCCGTGAGCCATTCCGTTTAAAGTTGTAATAAAAAAGTTACCAATCTTTTTAGTCACTTTTTCTTCGTTTTTAATCTCTTCCATAAAATCCTCTTTCAAACATTTAAATGTTTTGCATATTTATTCTACAGGAAATAAATATTTAATAAAGATTAATTTCTTTTTAATATATAGATAAGCCAAATTATTATCTGAATTTTACTTAAAATTATATTTAATCTTAAAAGTGCATAATTATAATTAATTTTTTTATATAAACAAAATTAATCTAAAATTTTCAAATTTATAAACCTATTATATTAAGTTTATATTTAAAATATAATAAAATATTTAGTTTCTGCAGGGTTTTTATAAAAATTAAAGGTTTTTTGTATAAGGTTTAGACTTACAATGAACAAAATTTCCATCATCCAAATCATACTCGAAATTGTCAAAACTCTTACCATTCTTTTTTAAAAGTACATCTGCTAACGATCTTATTGCTTTAGCTTGTGCTATTGCATCATTGATAATAGTTCCAGATATATCACCATCTTCAACAGCTTGTCTTCCTACACTTGTAGCATCTACCCCAATGATAGGGTAGTACTGTTCAATAATAGGAATATTTGGATCATATTCTTCTTGCTCTTTTAAATATTGAACAATACCTAAAGCCATGTCATCATTTCCACTAATTACTATTTCAATATCATTTTTAATGCTTTCATACATTGAACTAAATTTTTCGTAAGAAATATCTTTACTCCAGTCAGCATTAAAAGTTGTAACGATATTAATATCATATCCATAATCTTTTAAAGTTGATAGTGCATATCTGCTTCTTAATTCACTATCTTGATGCCATAAAGAGCCTTTTATACAAAGAACACCAAGTTTGCCGTCATTGTTTTTATCATGCTTTGATGATTTAAAATTATCACTAGGTCCCAATATTTCATGAGCCAATTCTGCTTGCATAATTCCTTCATCTTTAGCGCTTGAGCCAACGTAATATGCTAATTTTTGTCCTTTCAAATCCTGTACTAATGGTTCTCTATTAAAGAAAATTACAGGCTTTTTAATAGTGTTTGCTTTTTCTACTACAGAACTAGTTGCTAATCTATCTACTAAATTCACTAAAAATAATTTATTCTTATCTATTTCAAGTTCTTTTGCTATTTGCTCGTTTTGATATAGTTGATCTTCTTCTGCATAAAATGGGTTGTTAATATAATAAGAATCTTTGAATTCCTTTATAATTTCGTCTTTTAAAGAGTTAATAAAAGTATCAGTTTTGCTATATATAAAAATAGAAATATTATTAGAACTATTAAAGCAAGAACTTAAACTCAATAATTGTATTAAAAATAAAATTTTTATAGTTTTATATTTCATGTTTTTTAGCAGCCTCCAAAGGAATAAATATATGGATGGTTGTGCCATCATCTAGCGTAGAAGTAATTTTTATATCAGCTTGTTCGCCATAATAAATCTTAAGTCTATCATAAACATTTTTGATGCCAACTCCTTGATGTATTTGTGGGTTTTTGAACGAATCATATATTTCTTGAATTTTACTTGGGAGCATTCCATATCCATTATCTATTATTTCTATATGTATTAAATCGTCTTCAATATTTCCTTTAATGGTGATTTTACCAATACCTTGATATTCTTTTAATCCATGAGCAATAGCGTTTTCTACGATTGGTTGAAGAATTAATTTTATAGTATAAAGTTCATTTAAAGATTGATCTACCTCAAATTTATATTCAAATTTATCTCCGAATCTTAATTTTTGAATAAGTAAATAATTTCTTGCATGTTCAAATTCATCTTTAAATGGAATAATTGTTTTTCCTCTACTAATAGAGATTCTAAAAAATTTAGATAAAGCAACAATCATTTCCTGAGCTGTATCGTTTTTATTAATATCAATCATGTAAATTATTGAATCAAGAGTGTTATACAAAAAATGAGGATTAATTTGATTTTGTAAAGCTTTAAGTTCTGATTTTCTTTGGTTCTCTTGTTCTTTTATTATTTCATTAGCTAAATACTTAATTCTAGTCATCATTTGTTTAAAAGATTTATCTAATTCTTCTACTTCTTTACTTCCCTTAATCTTTTGATATGAGGCAATATCATAATTTAAATTTTCAACTTTAGTCATTTCTTTTTTTAAAGCACGAATTGGATTAGAAAGTTTTGCACTAATTAAAGCTGTAACTATTGCAAAAAGTATAATTAATAAACTTGCAACAATAATAATAACAGTTATAAAAGTTTTAATAGCCTCATCAAGTTCGTTAATATTAGTAAAAATTGCAACTTTCCATGTGGTATTTGTTATAGTTGAAACATAAACGTTAAATTTTTCATTATTTATTTTTATATTGTCATTTCCAATAATAATTTTTCTTAATATTTTAATATCATTCTCATTAAAAGAAGGTAATGAATTATAAATAGTTGCATAATCTTTATCGAATATTACTATACGCCCATTATTACCTAAATTTGTTTTAGAAATTGAAGTTACAATTTTAGAAAAATCGAAATCTAATTTAACAACGCAATAACTTTGATCATTGTTAAAAGTCATCATCTTTGAGATAGTAAAATAATATTGATCACCATCTTTATTAAGTTTAGAAAAAGAATTAATTAATGGTTCTTCTAATGCTTTAATAAACCATGTTTCTCCTTTTGCATTTGTTTCTGGTTTACTTTTACTATCATAAACAACTAAATTACCATCAACATCATATAGGCTTATACTATAAATTTCTTTTTTTAAGCCTATTACATAGTCAAAATATTGTGTTATTTTAGTTTTTTCATTAATAACATTATGATTTAGTATAGTTGTTTGTATTGAATTAGAGACTCCAATTGCATTATCAAAATAGTTTTCATAATTATTAATAACTTGTTTAGATGAATCTGTTGTTTTTCTATCTAAAATATTTCCTATAGAAAATGCGTATAATGATGAGGCAATAAATGTTGTTATTAAAACAAACAAACTAAAAAATAATGTTGTTGATAAAAAAAGAGTAGTTCTAATTGATTTTGATTTTCTCATTTTTTCTATATTCAAGAGGTGAAATACCTGTATATTTTTTAAAACAATGTGAAAAATAATAAGCATCTTCATATCCTACTTGATTTGCAATTGTTAATAATTTATTTTCAGGATTTGCTAATAAAATCTTAGCTTTTTCCATCCTTACTTCTGTTAAATACTTTGTAAATGATGTATTATTTTTCTTCAATATTGCACTTATATAACTCACACTATATCCTAATTCGTTTGCAACATCTTCAAGTGATAATAATGAATTAGTATAGTTATTCTCAATAAAAATTTTAATTCTTAGAAATGAATTTTCTACTCCATGCTGCCTAAAAACTTTATTAACTTCATCTATTTCATCTACCAAATTATCAAAAAATTTAATTAATGACTCGATTGTTTTTAAATTCATAATATTTTGCATCATTTCTATATTTGACATATATTCTGAGAACAACACTTGAAGATTAACACATGATTTAAGTAAGCAATCAATTAAATTATTTAAAATAAAATAATAAATACTTTTAAAAGATTCTAAAGTAATATTTCCCAAAATAATATGAATTTTTTCTTTAGCTGTATTAATTCTACCATATAAAACTTCGTAACTTATAGATTTGAAATCATTCTCATCAATTTTACCAATCATAGCTTGTTCTTTATCAACATCATCATAAAATAAGACAATATTTGACCCTACAACAGTTCTATATTCTAATACTCTACTAGCATGTCTATGAAGTTTTCTAAAACTTGTATCTGTATTAATTCCTCCACTAACGTTACTAAAACCAATGGATAATGATACATTGATAACTTTTTTAATTTTTATAATTACTCTAGAAAATTTTGATTGGATATCTTCTTTAACAAATGGCTCATTTGATAATAAAAATATATTGTAATTACTATTATTCATAAATATTTCATATTTAAAAGTGGAGTCTTTAAGTTCATCAATTACATATTTTTCTAAATAAAAAGAAACTAATTCAACTTTTTCATATGTAACATTATCAATTTCCTCATCATAATCGAAAATTCCAAGCATCGTATATTTGTAATCTAAATTAATTCCATCATTAATTAATTTATCTTTCATTGTTGATGAAGCACCTTTTAAGGTTACAAGTCTACTTAAATCATTATCACGAATAAGTTTTATAGCATTTTCAGCATTTGATTTTAATTCTTCTGTATTATTATTAACTAATAGTTTGCTATCTAATTCTTTTTTAGCTTTTTCAATTGTCTCTTTTAATTCATTAAATGTAATAGGCTTAGTTATATATCCGATTACTCCTAATGAAATAGCTTGTTTTGCATATTCAAAACGGTCAAAACCACTAATAATAATAGATTGAACCATCGGTAATTCCAATTTAGCACGTTTTATTAGTTCAATACCATCAATGTAAGGCATTTTAATATCAGTAACTATCAAATCAGGATTAAGTTGAATACCATTTTCTAAAGCATCATATCCATTTTCATAAGCACCTACTACTTCAAAAGAATCATTTAATTTTGCCATTAAATTTAAAATTCTTTCTCTTACAGAATTTTCATCATCAACTATAATTACTTTGTACATATTAATATATTATCATAAACATTCGTTTTAAATTAGAAAAAACGCATTTTTTTGGTTAGAAACAACATCCAGAAATAGTAATATTTTCAACTTTTTTCACTATATTTAAACTATTTAAATATTAATATATTTATTTGTTAAGTTTATATTTTAAAAATATATCATTTTGTTCTACAATAAACACATGTATATATATGTAGATTTTCGAAAAATAAAAAATAACGATGAATTAACTCAAGCTGTTAAAGTATTTGCTTTAACAAACAAAAATATTACTACAAAAATTATTGTCGATCAGGAAAGTACTCATACATTTGAAGAAGATACTAATTTAAAAATAGTTACAAATATAGATGATGATAACTACGTTTTATTAACTATTGATAAAGAATGTAATAATGTCGGAATGGCTTTTACAATGTTAAAAACAATGTCTAACAAAAAAATAATTTTTGGAGATTTATCATTAAATAATGCGCTAACATTAAATGAACAAATTTCACTTTTGAAGAAAAGAATAAAAGCAAAATCAGAAGCAACATATTGTTTAATGAGCATTCCTAATTTAGATTGTAAAGAAATTACTGATTTTGATATTACTCATAAGAACGATAATTTATATTTAGGAATTATTGAGCCTAAAAATATTTATGATGTATTGCCAGATATATGTTTAACTACACCATTAGTTTCTAATATCTTTATTAGTTCTTTAAATGCGACTTTAAAATTCGTTAACACAAAAAACGAAAATAAAGAGAATAATGGCTCATTTTTTTCTAAAATATTTAATAATTTAGGACGATTTAATGATACTAGTTCTAAACAAGAAAAAATTAATTATTTATTAGAGGAATATACTGTTTATTTAAACGATAATAATATTACTGTTATAGCTAAAGATGATGGAAACTACGCTTTTTATTTTACTATTTTAAATTCGCTTCGTGATGATTTTATTATTTAATAAAATCTACTTGAATTACTTTAAAATAAAATAATAAAAATATAAGTAAAATATGGAGACATAATAAAACAATTGAACTAATTAAGAATCTATTTTTATTTGTTGAATCTTCAAGACGAATTTCATCAAATAAACAATATAATAATAAGTTAATTAAAGATCCAAATAAAATACTCGTTACAATGACTGTTATATCATTAATTTTTGATTCAGTTTTTTCGCCTCTTAATTTCTTCAAATAAGAGATTCCTGCACCATATGTTGTTATCCAACCTAGAACTATAAGAGTCATTAATACGTAAAATCCATACATAAATATTATCCTTTTCAAGTAATTATAACATAAACGAAAATATAAAAAAGCACTAGTAGTTTTAAGTTTGCGTTTCATATTTGTAGGTCGATAAAAAAATAAAAGAGCCCTATAATTAAATTTGCAGAAATAAAAAGAGGACTCTATATGAATATATTAGCAAATTTTAATGATAGTTTAACTGAATATTTTGAAAAAGTTGATAAATTGGCAATTTCTAGTTACGCTGAGCTATTAAAATCACTTGATGATGAATTATTTAAAAATAAACCTAGATATTTAAAATCAATTAAAATATCGCCTAGATCAATATTAACAACAAAAGGCTATATAACTTTTAAACGACGATATTATTATGATGAGAGTATCAAAAAATATTATTATCTTTTAGATTTGAAGTTAAAAATCAGCAAATATAAAAAATTATCTGATGAATTAGTTCTTAAAATAATGGACAGAATTAATGAAACATCTTACAGAAAAATAGGTAAAACTATTGTTCCTAATCATGTGATTTCTAAATCGACAATATATCGTGCTATCAAAAATACGCAAATATATTTAGATGAAAAGCAAACCAAAATTAAAGAATTTAGTGGTAATGTACATCTTCAAATTGATGAAAAATATCTTAGAATTAAAGGTTTTTCGAATAAAATTCCGCTTTATACGTGTTGTATGTTTACTGATAAATTAAATGTTGGTACCAAAGAAAGTCCAAGAAATAAACTCGTTAATAAGATAATTTATGGCACCTTTAATATGAAAGATTTTATTGATGAAATTAATTACTGTTTAAAAAATATATATCATGTTTCTGAATCTTCTGAGATCTTTCTTTCAGGTGATTTAGCACAATATATTAGAAGTTTCAAAAATAAAATTTATGTATGCAAAGCTAAGTATATACCTGATAAACGGCATGTATTAAAATCGATTAATGACTTAATGAGATATTGCAATTTGAATAAATACGATAAAACAGTATTGTTAAATGCATTAAAAACAACGCCTAAAGCTAGAATTATAAACCAGGGTCAATCATATATAATTAAATTAATTAAAACACATGATAATATCGAGAAAATATGGAAAATTGATAGATATCTTGGGTGTTGCCAGGAATGCATTAACTCCCATCATTATTCTCAAAGATTTTATAGAACATCTAATTTTTCAAAAGAAACTGTGGAAAAAATTAATTTGATAGAACTTAGTAAATGTATCGGCGTTAAACCAAAAATAGGAATTAGAAAATCAAATTATGAAATTCCTAAAATTCATTATAAACCTTCGTTTTATGATGTAGATAAAACTTATAATGTAAATTTAAATAGTTTCACACTACAAACTAGAAAATTACTAGCAAATATGATTTTTGGAAGTAATACTTAATTGTATTTAATTTTAGGGAGACCTACAACAAAGGGACACAATCTAGTTTTAAATATTTACTAGTGCTTTTGTTAATTAAATTATGATAGAAATTCTATCAAATTTAGCTTATTTTTAAGCAAAAACCTTGCAGAACTAATATATTTTTTTAAATAAATATTATTTTTTCTTTAAGTATTTTAAACTATCAAGAGTAACAGCAAGAAGGATAATAACACCAATGAAGACGTTAGAAATATCAGCACTTCCGCCAGTAATATCTCTAAGATAGTATTTTAAAATTTCAAATAATAAACAACCAAATACTGCTCCGGAAATCTTACCAATACCACCAGTGAATGAGATACCACCGATAACACAAGCAGCAATTGCTTCTAATTCCCATCCTTGTCCGAATGAACTAGAGGATGAACCAGTGACTGTTGATTGGAAGAAGCCTCCTAAGCCATAAAGTATACCAGCCATAATGAAGACGCCCATTGTTGTCCAGAATACTGATATTCCAGATACGCTAGCTGCTTCTGGATTTCCACCAACAGCATACATATTTTTACCAAATTTTGTTTTATTCCAAATAAACCATACAATTATTATAGCAACAATTGCATAAATTAATGTTAATGGAATGCCTGGAAGTGTAGCTGTTTTACCAATTGATTTACCAATTGATAATGCTTGATTAGAAATTGTACCAGTTTTAATATTATTTGTACCAAATCCAATCATACCCCAAATTACAAGTGATGTACCAAGAGTTGAAATAAATGGGTGAATTTTAAATTTAGATGTAAAGAAACCTGCAATAGCACTAAATAATGTACATGCGAAAATTGAGAATAACAAAGCAACAAAAACTGCTAAACCAAATCCACCTGTTTTATAAATGTTATTAAAACTTACACCAAAGAATTTAACTGTTGTATTTGGATTAAGAATCATACAAGTAATCATCGTAGAAAGAGTAACCATTCTTCCTACAGATAAATCAGTACCAGCAAGAAGAATTAATCCTGCAACACCCAATGCAAAGAATACTTTTGTAGAGAAGTTCTTAAGAATTAAATTAAGAGAATCAATACCAATTAATGAAGGTGTACGAATAATACATCCGATCATAAATATAATAATGATTATATACAATCCATTTTTAAATAAGAATTGTTTAAAATCAAAATTATATAAATAAGATTCAAACTTTGTAATAATTTTTTCATCAACACTACTATGACCATCTCTAATTTTAGAACAATAAGAATATGGTCTTTTGAAAGAATCGTGTTTTTTGTCTTTAATTTCTTGAAGTTTACTATTATGAGCTGTTTTAGCTTCGAAGATAGCTTGTTTATACCCTTGTTTAGCTAATTTAGCTTTAACAGTATATTCTTCACGGTTTTCAGTTTTAAGTGCCTCGATTTCAGCCATACTAGCTTTATAATTATTATTAATTTCAGCTACTTTAGCTTTATAAACATTATTTTCTTCTTCTTTTAAAGCCTTACATTCTTCGCTTATTGCTTTATGGATTGGCTTATAATTTTGTTTTAAAAATTTTGTTGCTTCAGAAACAATATTCTTTAATTCACCTGAGTTCTCTTTAGCAACTTCTTTAGCAGCTAATATTTTTTCTTTATTTTTTTCAATTAATTCTTGTTTTACTTCAGCTTCCATCAAACGATTACCTTTTATTTTGCGGTTTTCGTTTTCAAGAATTTTAATTTGATCAGTTCCACTTTTTCTTAAAGCATCAACCTTTGATTTATATTCTTCGTAATGAGACTTATATTCATCTAAGGTCAATGTCTTAACTTGAGTGTTATTTAATTCACTACTCATTGTTTTAATCTCCTAAATATATTTTGCACTTAATCTAAGTAATTCTTCTTGATTAGTTTCTTTTGTATTAACAATACCAGCAAGTCTATGATTTGACATAACTGCTATTCTGTTTGTAATACCTAAAATTTCAGGCATTTCACTAGAAACAACAATACATGTTTTACCTTGCTTTGCCATATTAATAATAAGTTGATAAATTTCAAATTTAGCGCCTACGTCAATACCTCTAGTAGGTTCATCAAGTAGAAATACATCAGGATTAATTTCAAGCCATCTACCAATAATTACTTTTTGTTGATTTCCACCACTTAGAGAAGTAATCATATCATCTGGACCCATGCATTTAGTATGCATGATATTAATTTCTTCTTTTGTAGCTGATCTCATTTTCTTATTATTTAGACAACCGAAATCGCTATAATTATTTAAATTAGCAATACATGTGTTAAAAATTAAATCCTTTTTTAAAAATAAACCATTATATTTTCTTTCTTCGGTAACAAAGGCAAAACCAGATTTTATAGCATCAGCTGAATCTTTAAACATTATATGTTTATTATTATAAATAATTTCTCCACCAGCTATTGTTCTTAATCCGAAAAGGCATTCTAACAATTCGCTTCTACCAGCTCCAACTAAACCATATAATCCAAATATTTCACCTTTTTTAACACTAAAAGTGATGTTTTTTAATAATGGCTCAAATTTTGTGCAAAGATCTTTAACTTCTAAAATTGTTTCGCCTGGAACATTATCAAGAGGTGGAAATCTTTGTTCAAGAGATCTGCCAACCATTGCACTAATTAATTCATTCATATTTGTGTCTTTAATAGACTTAGTCATAATCATTTGACCATCTCTAAGAACACTTACTTCATCACAAATTTCAAAAACTTCATCCATTTTGTGAGATATATAAACGAAAGATACCCCTTCTGCTCTTAATTCTTTAACAATGGAGAATAATTTTTTTACTTCCCTTTCTGTTAAAGATGATGTTGGCTCATCTAAAACAATAACTTTAGAATTGTAACTAACGGCTTTCGCAATCTCGACCATTTGTCTTTTAGCAACAGACATAGTGCCCATTTTTGCATCAACATCTACATCCATTCCCAATTTTTTAAAAAGCAATTTTGCATCATTTTTCATTTGCTTTTCATCAATTATACCAAATTTTATTGGATATCTACCTAAATATAAATTATCAATGACACTTCTTTCTAAACATTGATTTAATTCTTGGTGAACCATAGCGACGCCATGTTCCAAAGCATTTTTCGGACCAGAGAAGTTAGCATCAAAACCATCTAACAAAACTTCTCCATCATCACGACTATAAATTCCAAAAAGAATTTTCATCATTGTCGACTTACCTGCTCCATTTTCGCCCATAAGTCCCATAACAGTGCCCTTTTTAAGTTTAAGGTTAATCCCTTTTAAAACTTGGTTTTTTCCAAATGATTTAGAGATATTTTTCATTTCTAATATGATCTCATTTGTTTCACTCATATTATTACTCCCTTTAAACGTGCAAGAAGACCAGGATTACCTGGCCTAATTGACTAATAATTAATTTAAACTATTTTAAGCTATCTTTTGTAATTTTAGCGTGGTGAACTCTTAATGATTTTGTTGCAGTATCATTCCATACAGCTTTAGGATCAGCTTCCCAAGCTTCTTTTGTACTAACAACTGTTAAACCATCAGCAATTGCTTTACTGTCGTTTAAATTTTTAACAGCTTTAACACAAACTGCAGCTTGTGTTCTACCATCATTTTGAACAGTTCCCTTAAATTGAGTATTGTCCTTTTTAATTTCTGTTAAAGCATCGTCTAAAGCATCAACACCCCAAATTGGAATACCAGCTTTTTGGAAAGCTTCATTAGTAATAATACCTAAAGCCATACCATCGTTATTTGATAAAACAAGGTCAACTTTATTTCCATCTTCTCCAGATAAAACTCTACCGACTTCAGTAGCTGCAGTAACTGGTTCCCATGATGTTCCAGCAGTATCAGTACCATCAACAATACTTATTACTTCAACTTTATTCCAAGCACCTTTTTCTGTATCAACTTCATATTTACCACCAGTAACAGCTTTTAATGCAGCATTTGTATTTCCGCCAGTAATAGTTCTTTCTAAATAAGCTGGTGAGAATTGTGTTCTTGCTTCTGCGTCTGCATGGCCTTTTTCGCCTCTAACAACTATAACGCCTAATTTACCATCTTTATTTCTATCTAAAGATTCAAATCCAGTAGCGTTGACGTATTCACCTGCCATAGCACCTTGATATCTTCCACCTTCAGCAGATTCGATACCGACATAATATGCTTTATCGTAAGAATCAATTGCTTCTTTTTTAATTTCTCTGTTAAAGAAAACTACAGGTTTTTTAGTATCTTTAAGAGCGTTAACATATTGTAAACCGTTGTCTTGGTCTACAACGTTAATTAAATAACCACCATAGTTCTTTGTAGCAGCAGCTTCAACCATTTTAAGTGCTTCAGCATCATCATTTTTAGCATCAGCAAATGAAATTTTGTTAAAACCATTTTCAACAGAAGCTTTTTCTAACCCTGATTTCCATAACCCAGACATATTTGGATCTGATAAGTTATAAGAAATTGCAAAAATATCTTTTTCTGAAATTGCGGATGAACCACAGGATGTTGCTAAAACACCAAAAAAAGCTAAAGCAATGAAAGGAATTGTTTTTTTCATAATTGTTTAATCCTCCTTAATTCCCTTGGAGACGTTCTTAAGACTATCTCATATTTCAAATTAATTTTATGTAAGCGCTTACAACTATTGAATGTAAAATTCTCTACTCACCATGTGTTTTTTTCTACAAATTGATTTTTAGAATTTTCGCAAAATTTAAATTTATATTTATATCTTATATATAATAAGACTTATATTTACCATAAAAAATATGAGATATGTATATAAAAGCATGTTCTTGAGGAAACCAACGTTTTATTTCGCTATTTTCCAAATTATTATCTGTTAAATACATCAAATTGTGTAATTGGTGACAAAAAGTAGCCTTATAAATAGTAAAACCAATTTTAATGTAATTGTCAATAATTTTGTGTAGTTTTTATCGGTTGAAAATGTAGGTAATTATCGTTTAATAAACAATAATGGTATAACCCTCAAGGGTTAAGCGGCTCGAAATTTTTTGTTTGTTGATCAATATCAATAAGCTTATCTTTTATACGATAGGATTTACCTGTAATTTTAACTATTGTTGAATGGTGAATTAATCTATCGATAATAGCATTAGCAAGAACTGGATCACCAAGGACTTCGCCCCATTTAGATAATGGTTGGTTAGTAGTAATAATAGTTGATTTCTTTTCATATCTAGCAGCGACTAATTGAAAGAAAACTGAAGCATAGACTTTATCTACTGGAAGATAACCAAGTTCATCAATAATGAGTAATTTATATTTAGCATAAGATTTAACAAAATGTTCAACTTTATTTTCTGTGACAGCTTTTTTGATTTTAGCGATAAGTGTTTGGAAATGAATAAAATAAGTTGATATATGATTAGCAGAAGCTTCAACACCAATTGCGGTAGCAAGATGGGTTTTACCAACACCAGACGAGCCAATGAATAAAATATTTTCGAAAGACTCAATGAATCTAAGAGAAGCTAAATCTAATATTTGATTTTTAGAAATAGAGGGCTGATATGAAAAGTCAAAATCAGATATTCTTTTAATAAAAGGGAAATTAGAAATAGCTAAATTAATTTCAGCAGCACGTTTTTCTCTAAAATCAATTTCTTGATTGGTAAGTTCAAGAAGGACATCAACAAAAGAAAGATCTTTAGCTATTGCATCATCTAGATAAGAAGGTAAATATTCTTTAATTTTAGTAAGTTTTAATTGATCTAAATTATTAGATAGTTGAATATAATTTGACATGATTAACTCCTTTATAAATTGTCATAAATAGAAAGATTAATATTAGCGATTTTCTCAATATCTTCACT
>JALEXS010000047.1 GCA_022780025.1 Mollicutes bacterium
ATTGATTACTATAACAACAAAAGGATTAAAAGCAAAACAAAATGGATGCCTCCATCTAAGTTTAGGGAAGCATCCATGTCAGTCTTGTGATATAATCCAGTTAATAAACATTTAGTGTCTAGGAAACTGGGTACCCATCACTATGGCAACTTTTTAATAAAATATTTTTATCGTGAATTTTAACTGTTATTAATCTCTTTTTAGAAGCATTTTAAAAATAAAAAAGTAATTAATGATTTAATATAATTAATTATTAATTAATAAGTTTTTATTCGTTTTTAATAAAAATTTATGCAAAAAAATAAATTAAATAATGAGTATTTAATTATTATTGTATTTAAAAATTATAAAAAATAATTGGCTTTTGCAAGGTTTTACACTTAAAATAGCTAGTTTTTACTTAAGAAATTCTTTAATCTTTCACTTTGAGGATTATTAATTACTTCTTTAGGATTACCTTCTTCTACGATTAATCCTTTATCCATAAAGACTACTTTATTAGCGACATTTTTAGCAAAATTCATTTCATGAGTTACAACGATCATTGTCTTTCCTTCATTAGCTAAAGTCTTCATAACATTAAGAACTTCTTCTACCATTTCAGGATCTAAAGCACTAGTTGGTTCATCAAATAAAATAATATCTGGATTAATTGCTAAAGCTCTAGCTATAGCTACACGTTGTTTTTGACCACCACTAAGTTCACTAATTCTATAATTCATGCGGTCTTGCATATTAACAAGCGTTAAATATTTAATAGCAGTTTCTTTAGCTTCAATATTAGATTTTTTTAATACTATTTTTTGAGCTAACATTACGTTATCTAATACATTCATATTATTAAATAAATTAAAAGATTGAAAAACCATCGTTATCTTACTTCTAATACTATTTAATTCTTTATTAGATGGAGTAATTACTACATCATTTTTAATAGATTCTAAATATTTAGCTTTATCTAAATAATCTAATTTATTAATTGGATTCTTTCTTACTTCTTTATATTCTTTTTTAGCACTTCTAATTAATTTCTTTAATTCTTTATTAGATTTATCTTCAATATATTTATTTTGATATATAGCTAAATTATCTTCAGTTTCGATTAATCTTTCTTTATATTTATTTTTATCTTCTCTATATCTAGAGTAATCTATAAAATCATCTTTACATTTAGTTATATTAAAATAAGTATTATTTTTATAAATTAAAGTACCTCTAGTAGGTTCTTCTAATAAATTAATACATCTTAAAAATGTAGATTTACCACTTCCACTAGGTCCAATAATAGCTATTACATCTCCTTTATATACATCTAAAGATATATCTTTTAAGATTTTATTAGTATCAAAAAATTTAGCAATATTTTTAATACTAAGTATTAATTCTTTATTAGTATTATTTTCCATAGCTATTTCTCCTAAATAATCTAAATGGATTAAATGAAAATTTAATTCCATTTAGTTTATGTTCTATTAATTTTAAGATTAAGGTAGCTATTAAAGTTAATGTTAAATATATAATAGCTAATATTAAATAAGATTCCATAAAAGCATAAGTTGTTCCAGCTATTATATTTAATCGATAAAATAACTCAGTAACTGATATAACATTTAATACACTAGAATCTTTTATGTTGACAATTAATTCATTGCCAATTGTAGGTAAAGCATTCTTTAAAGCTTGAGGTAATATTATTTTAATACTAGTTAAAGAACTAGTTAAACCTAAACTTCTAGCACCTTCTATTTGACCATTATCAACCCCATTAAGTCCACTTTTAATTATCTCACCCATATAAGCTGCAGTATTAAAAGTAATAACAATAAATCCAGCAATAAGCCATCCATTAAATACTTCATTAATTGGACCTTCAAAATAGATATCACCCCAGTTAATTCCTATAGCACTACATCCAAACTTAAATAGTAATGCTTGGACCATCATTGGTGTTCCTCTAAGTACTACTGAATAGACATTACAAAAAGCTAAACATATGCTTTTTAAAGTTTTTATAAACCATTTATCAGTTTTTTTAATCTTGATATTTTTTCCATAAGCTAGAAAAATACCTAAGATTAGGCCACATATTGTTCCAAAAATAGATAAAATTAAAGTAGATAGAACACCATATCCTATTAAAGCAAAATTATCTCCCCATACTTTTACTAGTTTCTCAAAATCTATCATAATGCACCACTACTTGATCTATTAGCAGCTCTTCCCATCATCTCGCCACGTTCTTGATTAGATAATTTCTTTAAAGAATTATTAAGTTCTTCTTTTAATTCATCATTACCTTTTTTAATACCAATAGATACACTTAATCCATTTAAATCGTCTTTAGATAAAAAATCTTTATAATTACAATATAATACTCTTAATTCATTTTTATTTAGATTAGTCATTGCTTCAATAACAGGGAGTTCAGCAGGCATAGCAAAACTAATTCCACCTAATACATCATTAGCAGCTAAAGGATAAGTAGATTGAGCTGGACTATGTCTAATCGATTTATTTTCCTTATTATTGACAAAATAAGTATCAATAAATTCATCACCTACTACATTTTGTTGACATACTAAAGTTTGTCCATCAAATAGATTTAATAACTCTTCATATGACATTGGATTTTCTTTAGTACCTTTTGATTCATCTACATTAGCTTTTTTTATTAAAAAAGCTAAATCACTAGTTAAATATGGATCAGTAAAATCTATAGATTCTTTTCTAGTAGGTGTTTCTGTCATCCCTGCTAAAATCATATTTATTTCATTATTATTTAAACTAGGTATTAAACTAGCCCATTCAATTCTTTTAATAACTACTTCTTTATTTAAATCTTTACTTAAATATCTAGCTACTTCAATATCATAACCATCTGCAAATTCATTAGTTTTATCAATCTTTAAAGTATATTCACTACTTTTAGTAGTAGTCCAATTAAATGGTTGATAATTACATTCCATTCCTATAACTAATTTATCATTAGTAACACCATTACTTTTACATGAACTAATGATACCTAAACTAATTAAAGCAATTATACCTAATAATAATTTCTTCTTCATAATATATAATACCTCCTAAAATAGAAAAGATTGCATCGCTCGATGCAATCTTAATAATTTTACAAGATATTACACCGATAGCGCCTCTAGATAAACTAGGAGTCTATAAGATATTCTCTTATAGCCCAATCTAATTTAATGCCTTAAATTAGTTTCGGCGATCTTACCTTTCGTTAGTTTCATTAGATGCCTCTTCCACTAACTACTTTTATCGACCGCGCCTCTATCAATCTCATGACTATTTTAATTGTTAAATATTTATTGTCAATATAATATTTACCTAAAATTAGCTTTTCATATGTATAGGTCGATAAAAATAAAAAAACTTTGTTATTAAATTAATTAAAACAAGTAATAATTATGAATTTTTATTTGATGATGTAAATAAAACTAATGATGTAAATATAAATCATTTTACGCTTCAAACTAGAGAGATACTTAAAATGTAACTATGTAATTAGTATTTAATTGTGCTTAATTTTAGAAAGACCTAAAACAAGTAACGCTATCAAATATATGGCTCGTTGATGCACAAAACCAACTTCAACCCTATTTAATTAAATAAAGAGTACTCTAGTTTTTATCATTTAAATCTAGAGTACTCCTAATATTATTTTATTATTTCAAAATGAATAATTTCTGTAAAATCGTAAACCGAACTATTTAGTGCGCAGTCTGTTAATGATATTTCATATATTCCCCATGTTCCAGGAGCACTACCTTCAGGAAGTGTAAATTTAAATGTATATTCAGTTTCAATAGTTGGATCTCCTTCAAAATAGTTCACATTATATCTAGGAGTATAAAGCCAATACCCGTGTAGTTTTCCTTGAGGATCTAATAATTTTATATAGCCAATTGACAATCCAGAAATGTCATCTTTAATTTTTAATTTCAAAGTTACATAAGTTTCTCCGTTTGGAGCTTCTGGATTAGATGGGACTGCACTAATAGTTATATCATTTAAGTTTAATTCTGGTCCTTTATTATCTGGATTTGCTGTTTTAATATAAATTCTATTATTTTGACCTTGAAGTCCACCATAGCATGTATGTTCAAAGTAATTATTTTTTCCAAAATCTATTAAAGATACTTCCGTCACTTCATACTCTCCAGTGGAATAATGTTCAGGAATTATAACATCACAATAAATTAAACCAGTTTCATTATCAATAACTAAATTTTGTAAATCAATAGACTCTTTATTTTTAGATAAGCAAACAAGTCTAAACGATCCAGATTCAATCCCTAAATTATCAGTTCCTTTAACACTAATTCTTAAAATTTGTTCATTTGGATGTTCAGGATTATTTGCATTTCTAAGTTCAAGTTTCATCGAATTTGGTACAATTTTTGGTTTTTCCAAATCAGCTAATGGGTTATCAACATAAACTTTCATTCCATATTTAATACCGTCTAAAAATCTCTCGTTTCCCACTGCATCAGTTAATCTTATTTGGTCAGAAAACCAATATCCATTGTAAGCATATTTACTTATATTAATCGATCCTTGAAGTTCTAACCCTAAAGAATCAACTTCACAACCCATTAAATCATAAAACTGATTAGTAGTTGTATCTGATGGAATAATTCTTGTGTATAAACCTGTAGCACCATATTTTTTATCGTTCCCAAATAATTTTACATTTAAAGTAAGTGTTTTATAATCATATAAATCACCAGTGACTTTAACAGTTAAGCTTTTAATCTTTCCTGGATAAATATAATCAGGTGAAAGGTTATAAACTTCAAATTGCAAATCTTCTCTAGTCGAAATTTTATATGCTGTTCCATTCATTACATAATTTTGAATGAATTTGTATTTATCAATCGATCTATTTTTTAATAACTCTGGATTAATAATATAAGTAGCAGCACTTTCAGCCATATCTTCATCAGGATTTTTTAGATGAGCATAAGCACTTACGAATTCAGTTTCTTTTGTTGTTGACCACCCGTCAGGATCGTTAGGGTTTATATACCAACCACCAATTTTTTGCCATTCTTCCTTGAGTTCGCTTGAGAAATAATATTCATAGAACATATGCATTTTTTCATGAATGATTAATCGTTTTGTATCGTAATATCCTAGATTATCATTAAAAGCCAAATCCATAAATTCTATATAAGGCTCTTTAGCCCTTGTCCAAGTAACAGCTGCTGCCGTAGGATATATAGGGTGACTTTGTCCTGTTTTTCTTCTTATCAAATATTTTAATTCTTTTATTTTATGGAGACCTTCAGGCATTTCTTCAAACATTGTTAAGATATTTATTTTTTCATCAGGCAAAAATTCTTGGAATTTTTCTGGTCCTTCATCTGTAATACCTTCGGTTAAATAATTATAATCAGGCACATTGAACGAACAAAGGAAATTTTCATTAAGTATTTGCTCACATTTCTCAGCATTGAATCCGTTATTTGTGACAAATCTAATCATTGCATTATATAAACGATTAGAAAAATATTTTACAGCTTTACCATCGATACTAGCAGTTCTAGGTGTTGCGTAAGAAATCGCTTTAATGCACAAAGTAACTTCATAATGATCATCTACTAGTTCAAACATTATATCATCTTTAATATAATCATTAGTCAATTTCCAAATCGACTTTAAATCCTGCGTGATATTAGTAGGAATTGAAGAATATAGTTCTAAAAATCTTGAAGTTGTTTCATTACTCCACGTAACACCTGTATTCATAAGTACGACATTATATTTTTCTCTTAAAATTGAAGCCGCACCAATATCAGAAACGAGGTTAGACATTGTAGGATTTAAAAATGATACTTGAGGAGTTTCATTTATTAAAGAGGCTGTCTGAACAGCATAACCTTTTTCACTAAGTTGATATGTAAAATAATATCCGTTTTCTCTTAATGATTTAATATTGAAATTAACATGTTCAATATTTGAATAAATTGTATTTTTATCTTTTGTTACACTGGAAATTGAAGCTGTACTAATGTCAATTGCTTCATATCCATTAGCATCAACCTTAATTGTGTATTCTCCATCATTCAAATTTTCAAACTTATAATAGCCAGTTGAAGATGGCGTTAATGTTTCCATATACGAATCATTAAATAAAGTAACCGTTGCTGAATCATCACTTAAAAGCCCATTTACATACCCATCAACATATTTCGAAGAAGTATCATAATTGACTACACGAACAAAACACTCAACTTTTTCTTGATAATTTTCTACTATACCTAATATTTTCTTTTCGCCTACATAATTTGTATTAATCGTGTCTTTATTCCAAGTTACATTGACTTCTTCAATTACTCCACTTGAATAAAAAGCATTTATTCTATTTGGTAAAGATACGGCTTCTCCAACAGCAACTCTTATTCGATAAGGAGCGATGTAATCAATAATGCCAGGATCCTTAAAGTTAAGTGTACCATTGACTAATTCTTTAATCCACTCCTCTTCTGTTCCTTCGTAATCGCAATATTTCTTATAAATCTCATATGCACTTTGTCCGTTTAATCCATCATTGCCTTTTAGAATAGAAATATCAAGCAATGTATTCCAAACGTTCGATGAAGAAGATTTCCATTCTATTATGGTTCCGTTTAATCTCATTTCAACATTATCACCTGCAGCTTTAACACCGGTTGAAACGCCATTTATATACCATTCTCCATTTTTAATATATGGTGTAAAACCATCCAAACCATCTTGTCCATAAGGGATTCTAATATTTGTGCCATCGCTAAAACAAATTTCCAAATATTTTTGTTCATTAATTATAATCTCGGACTTAGAAATAATAGTTATAGAATTCCCATCTTTGCCATCTTTGCCTTCAACTTGTACTCCAGTATCTATTTCACCAATAAACCAATTTCCATTACTTCCGATATAAGGTGTTAAACCATCCTTTCCATCAACGCTATGCGGAATTTTAATAACCGTTCCGTCAGAAAAAGTAACTTGTTCATATGTTCTTCCATCAAGAATCACTGTTTTTGTATCGACAATATTAACTGATGTTCCGTCTTTTCCTTCAGCTTGTACTCCTGTATCAACTCCTCCTACAAACCAATTGCCATTATCTCCAATTACAGGTTTCCATCTATCATTATCCTGTATTATATTACCACTCTCTTGAGCAGTACACGAAACAATTCCTAATCCAATAATTAATGCAAATGCAACTTTTAATGCTGTTTTTTTCATACAAAATTCCTCTCGTGTATACATATATAATAGCTTTTTGGTATTTGAATTAGTAGTGTCATCTTTTGGCTACTTATTTTTAAATCTCTTGATTGATGAAAGATAAATGAACCTATAATTAAATTTGTTAATCAAAAAATGGAATTTCTTATAAATACGTCAGTAAATATTAACGATGATTTAACCGAATATTATAAAAATTTAATTCAAAAAGCATTCAATAATACGTTTCTAGAAAAGATTTTTGCAACTTTTTACACTTTTCCTTTCTAGAAACATTATTTCTTATTAATTTTTTAAAAATACAACTATAAGTAATATATTTAAAATATATATAAAATCATATCTAATTTTATTAAAAAATTTATTAACAATTTTTAATCGAGTATTATAATTTAGGCATTACGAGAGAAAAATATGAAAAAAACTTTAAAAATATTAACTCTTGCAAGTGCTTTAACTTTTTCTACACTTACAAGTTGTAATGAAAAAACACCAGAAATAACTGCTAATTCTGATGCTTTCTTTTCATTAAATGAAGAAAAAACTGGATTTACTTTAACTAAATGTCCTACACCTGATTTAGAAACTTATGAAGTTCCATCTACCTATCAAGGTTTACCAGTTATAGGAATTAAAAAGACTGCATTTAATGGTATGAAGAAACTTAAAACTTTAATAATACCAGATTCAGTCTCTTTTATTGATAAAGGTATATTATTACCAGTTGCAGGAACTATAAAAGAAGTTACTACTCCTTTTATAGGTCAATCTAAAGATGATAAAGAAGGTTATTTAGGTCAATTCTTTGGCATTAGTAATAGTGTAGGTAAAATAAAACTAGTTTATATGCTGAAAAATTAACTACTATTACTATTACTAATCAAGAATCTATTCCAGAAGGAGCTTTAGGTGGTTCTAATACTATTACTAATGTTACTTTAAATAAAACTAAAGAGATTGGTGTTGGTGCTTTTAAAGATATGACTAGTTTAACTACTATATCATTAAATGAAGGAATAGAAACTATTAATACTGGTGCTTTTAGTGGTGATAGTAATTTAACTTCTTTAGATATACTTGATTCAGTTAAATTTATTGATTATCAAGCTTTTAGTGGTATAACTCTTAAAGAATTTAAATTACCTAAAGCATTAGAAACATTTAATTATAGTCAAGATATGCCTAATTTAGAAAAGTGGATTATATCGAGTGATGCAGCTAATTTTATAGTAGATGATAGAGTTTTATATACTAAAAATTATACTACTTTAGTTAATTTTCCTATTAAGAAAGATCCTACTAATTTTGTAATTAATAATCTTACAACTGAAATAGTAACTCATGCTTTTGATCATACTACTATTACTAATATTAATTTTGATAATATTAGTAAAATAAATAGTTATGCTTTCTTTGAAGCTAAAGAATTAAGTAAAGCTACATTTTCTAATAAATTAACTTTTATTGGTTCTAGTGCTTTTAGTGGATGTATAAATTTAAGTGAAGTTATATTTAGTGAAGCAAGTAGCGATAATCAACTTTTAGAAGTAGAAAATCAAGTATTTGCTTCATGTAGTAATTTAGCTTCTATTACTTTACCTAAATATTTAGTTAATATTGGTGATTCAATGTTTGCTAATGATACTAAATTAACTACTGTTACTATTTTAGGCAATATTAAATATTTAGGTTTATTATCTTTTTCTAAAACTGGTATTACTGAATTAGAGATTACTTTTGATGATAATGCTAATATTGGTAGTAGACCATTTTTAGATACTAAATTAGAAAAATTAACTATTCATTTTGTAGATAATATTACTACTTATCTTACTATTAATTCATTAGGACTTGGAGTTAATCCTAATATTTATGTTGATAATGAAGAAATTAAAACTAAATTAAAAGAAGCTTGGGCTAATTTAAATGAAACTACTGGATTAATTGAAGTAAAAGGAACTATTTCTCCTGAATTTACTATCGAAGATAATGTATTAATTCAATATAATAAATCTTTATCTAGTGATCCTACAAAGATTATTATTCCTGATGGTGTAACTAAAATTAATATAGGTGTTTTTACTAAATTAGATGAGGCTTTATATATTTATATACCAAGTAGTGTAGTAACAATTGAAGTTGAAGCTTTTAGTAATACTAGTAATGTACTTGAAATTGAATTAGGTCATGATGATCCGACTATTTTAGCTAATGAAACATATTTATATAGACAATTAGGTTATAAAGATAATAGTAAAACTATATTTGCTATTAAAGATAGTAGTAAAATAGATGCTTTTAAAGATCAATTTAGTATGTTTAAAACTAATGTTACTATTAAAAATAAAGATGATGTTAATTTAGATTATGATCGTAAAGAATTATATAGTAATGATAAATCAATAATATATAATTCTAATACTACTAGTGAGAATTATAGTTTTATTACTGAAGTAAAAACAATCAATAATAATGCTTTTAAAGGTAATAAAACTATTAAAACTATTAATTGGAATAATGTAGAAACTATTGGTAATAATGCTTTTAATAGTGCTAGTAATATCACTAAATTAGGATTTAGTGATAAGATCACTAGTATTGGTATATCTTCTTTTGCTTATACTCCAAATTTAACAAACGTTAAATTTGATGGTGCTACTTATATTTCTGAATCTAGTTTTTATCAATCTGAAGATGAAGGATTATCTTATAATATTACTAATTTAGATTTAGGTAATAAAATAACAGGTATAGGAGATAATGCATTTATGTATGCTTGTAAAAATGTAAATGTATTTATTCCTGATAGTTGTGATGATTTAACAGGTTGTTCTTTTGATTATTTTAGTAATGATGAAGAATCTAGTGTATATTTTGAATGTAGTATTTCAAAATATACTGATGATACTTTCTTAGAAAATTTCTTATCTTCTTGTAGAGAAAATTATGATATAGTTGTAGCTTTTTATAGTAGTAGTGCTCCAAGTGAAGCAGATATTGCTACAGGTTATAATTTCTATCATTATGACTCTAATAACAATAAAGTATTATATTAATTATTAGCAATATCTAAATATATTATTATTCCCTAATTATCAATTTAATTAGGGAATTTTTATATTTAATTATTAGTAATTAATTAAAATTCTATAAATATTAAAATAATAATAAAAAAGTTAGAAAATTATTAGCTATCCGAAACATATGGTCACAGTTTTTTATATACACATTTAATTTTATAGAACTAAAATCAGAAAATTTCATATCAAAAAAGAGAACAAGGGCTAGCACTTTTGAAACTAGCAAAAAAAAGACATATTTTTAAGTTATGTCCTTTTTAGTGTTTTAATATAATCCAACCAATTCATCAATAGAAATATTAAAAAATTTTGCAAGTATAATTAAAGAACACATAGTTGGTTCTCTGAGACCATTTTCCCACAAACTAATGACCCCTTTACTTGCACCAATTGCTTTAGCTAATTCAACTTGACCCAAATTTTTCTTGTCTTAATTCTTTTAAATTATCTTTAAATTTATTTTGATATACCATATTATTATATTCTCTCAAATGTAAAAAAATACTTGCCTTCTTACAAGTGTAAGATTATAGTATGATTAGATTATAGAAGGAGAAAAAGTAATATGTATTGTCCAAAATGTGGAAAAGAGATCCATGATGATGCAGAAATTTGTGTTCATTGTGGTTGTAGGGTTAAAAATGAACCAATATTAACTTCAAACGATGGTAGAAATGCAGTTAGGTTTGCTTTAACATTTTTCTTAGGTTTTATTGGCAGTTTTATTATAAATCACACAAATTTAAAACCTGACGGATGGAAATCGAGAACTTGTGCATATTTTTTTCTTAGCTTGGTTACTTTTGGTATTTATTCATTAGTTGCTTCAATTTGCAATTTTACATTTAATCCCAAGAAATCTTCAAATATAGGATATTTTAAAGATTAGTAAATAATTTATAAATTTATGGCATTTAAATGTGTGCTTGTCTTGATACAAGTCGGTGTCGCTTTGATCCACCGAAGACAAACATATACCCATAAACTAAATTAAAGCAGACAAAAAGCGAAAGTGTTGGTTAACATAACACGTTTTCGTTTTTTCTGTGTAATTGTCAATTAAAAAATGTTGGTTTATGGAGGTCAAAAATGTAGGTTTTTATAGATTGCCTACATCTCCTTCCTCTTCGTATAAAAGTTTACCTTTGATTCGGTAGGACTGACCAGTGATTTTAATAATATGGGAATGGTGAACTAATCTATCGATAATTGCATTTGCCAATGTATAGTCTCCAAAGACGTCACCCCATTTAGAAAGAGGCTGATTTGTTATTAAAATAATCGGTCTTTTTTCATATCTAGCAGCTACTAATTGGAAAAATCCATTCGCAGCATCACGATCAATTGGCAAATATCCAATTTCACCGATAATTAATACTCTATATTTCAAGTAATGTTTAACGATAGATTCGATTCGACCTTCAGCACTCGCTTTTTTAAAACGAGACATTAAATCATTAAAATGAATAAAATATGTTGAGTAACGTTTGCTAGAAGCTTCCATACCTAAAGATGTCGCCAAATGAGTTTTCCGAATCCAGAAGAACCAATAAATAATATATTTTCATTTTGTTCTATAAAACGTAATGATAACAATGTTAATCACGGATATAAAATGTACATAAGGGGATGCGGATATTTTTTTGGACTAATATTTATTATAATTTAACATAAATTCTTTTGGGGATAAATATCCTAATCGTCTCTTAATTCGTTTATTTTTAAACCAGATTAAATATTTTTCTAATTCAGTAATAAAATCATCACATGTTGTATATTTCCAATCATTTGGATAAAAGAACTCATTTTTAATTGTTCCAAAGAATCCTTCACACATTGAATTG
>JALEXS010000049.1 GCA_022780025.1 Mollicutes bacterium
GGAACAATTAAAAATGAGTTCTTTTATCCAAATGATTGGAAATATACAACATGTGATGATTTTATTACTGAATTAGAAAAATATTTAATCTGGTTTAAAAATAAACGAATTAAGAAACGATTAGGATATTTATCCCCAAAAGAATTTATGTTAAATTATAATCAATATTAGTCCAAAAAAATATCCGCATCCCCTTATGTACATTTTATATCCGTGATTAACAAAGTAAGAGTAGGAAGTCTATATATTGGTAGAAATAGAGTAAGCATTATTATCTAATATTTTTTATATGGGGCGGGAAAGAAAATATGAAAAAAGATCTAGTGTTAGTAGATCTTAATTTGTATTTTGTGTTGTGATTAATTAATTCTTTGTGAGTAAGTTATCTGTGATAAGGGTTAGATATAAGCTTTGTGTGTGAGTTATTGTGATAAAAGATTTTGTGCAAATTAGAATAAATTAGATTGTGCTTTTACAATTTTAGATATTTCTTACTTCTTTAACGATAACGCTACAACCGTTTCAACGTGATATGTTCTAGGAAACATATCCACAAAGTCTATAGAATTTATATTGTAATATTCTTTTAATATTGATAAATCTCTAGCTAATGTTCCAACATCACAAGAGATATAAACAATCTTTTTAGGTGAAGATTTTATTAATGATTGAATAAATTTATCATCTAATCCTTTTCTTGGTGGATCTACAAATACACAATCAAATTTTTCTTTAAACATATATTCACTAGCATCCATACAATAATAAGAAGCATTAGTAATATTATTAATTTTAGCGTTAAGTTTAGCATCTTTAATAGCATCACTAACTATCTCAACTCCTACTATTTTTTTCAAAAACCCTGCAGAAGTCAATCCAATTGTTCCAATTCCACAATATGCATCAAGTACAGTATCATCTTTTGTTAAGTTAGCTTTTTCAAAAGCTAACTTATATAATACTTCACATTGATCATGATTTACTTGATAAAAAGATTTAGAAGAGATTCTAAATTTTACTCCTAATAAGTAATCTTCAATGTATCCTTTTCCATATAATACTTCTTCTTTTTCACCTAATATGACATTAGTTTTACGACTATTAATATTTAATAATAAAGTAGTTATATTAGGACATGCTTTTATTAATGCTTTAGAAAATGTATTCTTATTTTTAAATTTATTATTAGTAACTACTAAAGTAACCATTATTTCTTTAGAAATTTTACCTACTCTAATTAATACATGTCTAATATCACCAGTTAGTTTATCTTCATCATAAGCAGTTATATGTAATTCTTTCATTAATCTAGAAATATTTTCTAAGATTTTAACGTGACAATCATCTTCTATTACACATTCTTTAATTGGTACTATATCGTGACTTTTAAATTTATAAAAGCCATATTCTAAACGATGTTGTTTATCATATCCAAAAGGAATTTGGATTTTATTACGATAATAATAAGGTTCTTTCATTCCATGAATTAAAATATCTTTAAAATTTAATTTAGCTATTTTATTAATAGTATTTGTTGCGATTAGTTTCTTATATTCTAATTCTTTTTGATAATCTAGATTTTGAAAAGAGCATCCACCACAACTAGTAGCACATTTACATTTAGGATTAATACGATATTTACTAGTTTTAGTAAGTTTAACAATATGACCTACATCATAATCTTTTTTTCTATATAAAATCTCGACATCTGCTTCTTCATCTATTAACAAAGAAGGAACAAATATTGTTCGATTATTATATTTAGCTAATCCTTGTCCATCAAAAGTAAAATCTACACATTTTACATGGACAATTTTTTTATTAAATTGATTTTTAACCTTCATTAATTATCTTTCCTATTGTTTCAATAGCATCAAAATAAGTAGGTTTTAAGCTATCTACATTATTAATATTACCTAATACAAATTCTTCATATTCATTAATTTTATATTTATTAATTATTTTCTTAAATAATAATCTATTTGCTTTGTAGTCTAAGGAAATAGCACTACTTCCACATTGAATTACTATAAATTTAGGTATTTTAATTAGGAAATCTCTATTAAATAAGAATAGATTTTCAAAACTACGGTTACTAGTAAAGATTACTACACTATCTTTATCTATAAAATTTTTATATAAATCTACATCTTTTTCATCAAACTTTAAACTTTCGATATAGTAATCGTTAGATAATAAAATGTCGCCAAATTTAATTATCAATGGCTTAATATCTTGATAAATAGATTTATCTAATAACACTAATATTCTTTTCATTTTTTTCACCTGTTTAGATATTATATACGATAATTAAATTGACACAATAATATATTTACTTTTTTAATGTCGTGATATAATTATTGCATGCGTAAAGGATTAATTAAAAACATATTTAAATGGGGATCTTTAAGTGCTTACATAATATGTGCTTTAACCATACTTATTGAAAGTGGTATTGATGGAAAAAATAGTGCTGATCAATCAAATTCTGTTACTGATCAGATTCAAGATGCTATTGATAAAAGTCATGATAATAAAACTATAAAAGAAATTACTAATTTTAATATTTCTTTTAATAATCCTAATAGTAATAATACTTATTTTGTTGGAGATAATCTTACTTATACAATAGATTACACTCCTAGTGATACTAGTTTTAAAGAATTAACTTGGTCTATATTAGATCCTTCCATTTTAAAAGTTAGTGAAGCTACTCATACTATTTCTTTTGAAAAGAAAGGATATACTAAATTAACAGTTACTAGTAATAGAAAATCTTCTTTAGTTCAAGAATTTGAATTTTATGTTCAAAATATTCCTGTTGAATCAATAGAAATTACTTCTAAACCTACTTACCCTTTAAATATTGGGGATAGTTTTGATATTTTAACTAATGTTTTACCTAATAATGCTACTAATAAAAATTTAACTTATTATAGTAGTGATAATGGTGTTGTTGCTATTTCTAATAGTACATTATTTGCTAAAGGTTCAGGTAAAGCTACAATTTTAGTTTCTAGTGAAGATTCTCCTTCTATTAATGAATCTTTTGAAGTTGAAGTTAATAAACCTATTGAAACTAAATACTATATTAAAAGTATCAATGTAAAAGATAATAATAAAATTTTAACTGAAAGAAATAAGTCACTAACTGTTACTGGGACTTATACTGATTCTTCAGCAGATTTTGATATTAATAAACTTAATATATCAATATTAGATTCTAATGATTATATTCAAATTTTACAAAAAAAGTTGACTTCTAAAGGGAATTTTTCTTTTTTAGTGAGTTTAAATAATTCTAAATTAGAAGAAATTAAAACATTAAACAATTATAAAATACCTTTAAGTGTTCATTATGAAGAGTTAGATGAATCATTTAAGAAAACAACTTATATTACAGTTTCTAAACTTTTATTATTAAATAAATCTGATATTGGAAATGTCAATACAAACACTAAAGAGTTAAAGTATACACACTTTATGTCTTATGAAAGTGAAGTTAGTTTATATAAAGATGTTTTAAAAATTACTATTCCATTTAAAGTAAGTACAACGAATTATAATATCAATAATTATAGATGGGAAATATATACTAGTAATAATTCTAATTATGAAGTTAATACATATTTTAAAATGAGTTCTTCTTATAATTCTATATCTTTAACTCCTATTAGTAGTGATTTACCACCAAAAGGATATATAAGATATATACCTAATAAAGATATTATTGATGAATTCATTGATTTTAGTTTTAATTATTCAAATTATAAAGATGAAAATAGTAAAATAACAGATTTTAACTTTACTAAATTTAAAGAAAATAGTACTACTAATTTCTTTATAGAAAATGATGATAATTATAAAAATATCTTATCTACTTCTATTTCAGTTAGTTCATCTACTCCAAGTAATGTTAAATCTAGTTTAATAAATAGTAGATTAATTATAGATTTAATTGATGATGATGGAGTAGTTAGTTTTATTGATGATGAAATAGGAAATCATATAGGATTAAAGTTTAATAAAGTAGGAACAGCTACTTTAACTTTAAAATCAGTATTAGCAACTAATTTATCTATTAAAAAATATTATTTAGTTGCTAATAATACTCCTAATAAAGCATCATTATTAGCTAATGGAGTTGAAGTTACATCAAATAATTTATCATTAGGAAAAGATCAAAAGATTGTTTTTGATTCTAAAACATCATTTGTTACTAAATTTAGTGATAATTCTACTATTACAATTCCTTTATATTCAGATATTAGTTGGTCTTATGATAAAAAATATGAAAATAATATAATCTTTGTTGATAGTACTCATACTATTCAAGGATTAAAGCAAGATAATAGTGAAGATAAAGCTATTATAGATTTTACTCTTAAATATAATAATATTGATATAACTGATTTATTAATAATAGATTCAGTTAATGTTGTAGTTACTTATATTCCTATTGATTCTAAGGTATTTAATTTTAGTTATGAAACTGTATCTATTATTAATGAATATAATTCTATTAACAAAGAATATACTAAAGTTCCTTTATATACTCAATTTTATATAAGACCTATATTTAATAATGATGCTACTAATAAAATTGTATCTTATAAGTCTAGTAATGATAAAATTTTAACGATTGATCCAGAAACTGGTTTAGCTACTGCAAATAAAATAGGTAAAATTACTATTACAGTTACATCTTTAGATGATGAATCTATTTCAATTAGTAAATCTATGACTATAATTGATACAGTTTCTCCATTTATATTAGATACTAATAAATTTAAGCCATTATCTATTAAAGAAATATATAAAGATGATAACACTACTATTGATTATTATGATGTATCTTTAGAGTATGGTATTTCTTATCAAATTTATATAAAACCTTTAAAAGAATCTACATCTACTACATTGACATTTAAGCATTTAGATACTAGTAAAGAAAATAAAAAACATAGTGTTACCATTGACAAATCAGGAAGAATTACAACAAAAGATATTGGTAAAGATATTATACAAATTATTTATGGAGATACTAAAGGTAATAACACTTATAGTCAAATAATTCATTTTAACGTAACTAGAAATCATCGTTTTACTTTCCATGAACTTTCTCTTATTGTAAGAAAATCATTAGGACATTTTGGTTTATTTGCTTGTACTGCTTTAGTTGGTTTAATATTTATTTGTTTAGCTTTTAAAAATAATTTAATTAGAATTTATGCTTCTTTAGTTAGTATGGTTTTAGGCTTTAGTTTAGCAGGATTTAGTGAATTGATTCAAAAATATACTCCAGGTAGAGCTTGTACTTGGACTGATATTGGTATTGATACATTAGGTTATGCTTTTACTGTTGTTATTTCTTTAATTGTTTTTGCATCAATAATATTATTTAAATATATCTATAAAAAATATAAAAAAGATAAAGAAGAAATAAAAAACAAAGAGTAAATATCTCTTTGTTTTTATAAAAATCATTGTAAAACTAAACTATTTTTTATTTATTTGTCATTAAACTCTTAACGAATTCTACATCATCATTATTGAGTCTAGGGAATAAAACTTCGCCTTTAGATACTTTTTTATTAGCTAAAACTTTAGTATCAAATACGTTGTTATAATCTCTTTCGGTTTCGTTTAAAGAAAGATAATCAAATACTTTATCTGCTTTAGTAACTAATATAGGTTTTAACATTGCTGTTGAAATAGAAATTACATAAGCTAAATGAGCCATAACTGATTTTAGATTTTCAATTTTAGTTTCATCTTTAGCTAAAGCCCAAGGTGCATTATCTTCAATATATTTATTAGCTACATTTAATAAATTCATTACATCAATATAAGCTTCTGTAATATGAAGATCATCCATTTTATTTTCAAAAGATACTTTAGTTTCTTTAGCCAAATCTTCTATAATTTTATCGTTATCATTTATTCCTTCTTTATATTCAGGAATAATTCCATCAAAATACTTAATTATCATTGACAAAGTACGGCTAACTAAATTTCCATAATTATTAGCTAAATCCATGTTAATTCTTTCGATAAATTGTTCCGGAGTAAATTGTCCATCTTGTCCAAATATTATTTCTCTAGCAAAATAATATCTTAAAGCATCTACACCATATTTTTCTATTAATGGGAATGGTGAAACAACGTTTCCTTTAGATTTAGACATTTTCCCATCTTTCATCATTAATAAGCCGTGAACAAAAACTTTATCTGGTAGCCTTAATTTCAAGGCACTTAAAAATTCTGGCCAATAGATTGTATGGAATCTTGTGATATCAGCTCCAATAACATGAATAATTTCACTTTCTTCATCTTCCCAGAATTTCTTATATAAGGTTTCATTACTACTTCTATATCCTAACGCACTTAAATAATTAAATAAAGCATCAAGCCAAACATAAGCAACATGCTTTTCGTTTTCCAAAATAGGAACACCCCAAGAGAATGAAGTTCTACTAACACAAAGATCTTCTAATCCTGGTTTTATGAAGTTATTTTCCATTTCATGCTTTCTACTTACAGGATAAATACTGCCTTCTTTTTCAAAAAAAGTCTGCAATTCTGGAAGATATTTTTTGGTTTTGAAAAAATAACAATCTTCCATTTCTTTTTGTACAGGTCTACCACAGTCTGGACATAAGTGCTCTTCCCCAACTTGAGTATCAGTCCAAAAAGATTCACAAGGGGTACAATACCATCCTTCATATTGTCCTAAGTAAACATCATCGTTTTTTATAAAATCAGAAAAAACGCTTTGAACTACATGGATATGTCTTTCATCAGTTGTTCTTATAAAATCATCGTTAGAAATTTGCATTACATCCCATAATGTTTTAAACTTAGCAACAATTTCATCAACATATTCTTTAGGAGATTTACCTGCTGCTTTTGCATTCTTTTCAATTTTTAATCCGTGTTCATCTGTACCAGTTAAAAAATATACTTCGAAATGTCTTTCTCGTTTATAACGTGCAAAAATGTCACATATAGTTGTGCAATAAGCATGTCCAATATGTGCGTTACCACTTGGATAATATATTGGTGTAGTAATATAAAATCTTTTCTTTGTCATAAATACTCCTTATAAATAAAAACCATCCAAACTGGATGGCTCTATTTTCTTATTTCTTTTTGTTATTTTCAATGGATTTTGACCATTTCTTATTGAAACGAGCAACTTGACCATCATTTTGAGCAAATCTTTGTTTGCCTGTGTAGAATGGATGACAATTACTGCAAGTATCAACACGGATTTCATCTAATGTTGATTCTGTTTCAAATGTATTACCACAAGAAATGCAAGTAACTTTACATTTGTGATAATTTGGGTGTATTCCTTCTTTCATATTTTTACTCCTTCCGCCTTGAATTACTAAATCTTTATTCAAAGAAAGCATTCATATTATATAAATTGTTTGCTTAATTGACAAGTTTTATTTCTTATCCTTTTTATGTTCGTTATAAACTTCCTCATAAATAGTTTTTAATTTTTGTCCAATAACTTCAATTCTTCTATCCTTTACTACTTCATATCCGTTTTTAGTAATAGTAGAATTGTCATTTTCTAATATAAATTTAAGTTTATTAACGAATTCCATAATTGAGTTAGCTTTATAACAATTTACACCATCTTCTAACCAATCTTTATATGTAGGGATATTACTTAATAATACTGGTGTATAACTAGCTAAAGCTTCAAGTACTACAATACCTTCAGTTTCTTCTTTAGTTGGAAATAAGAAGCAAGAAGCATATTGTAATGCACCTTTTAAGATATCATTATCTATATATCCAGGCATTATTACGTTACGAGGTCTATTTCTAATAGCTTTATTGATCTTATGTGGTAGAGCAATTTTAGCCATATCGCCAAACCAAATAAACATTACATCAGGGAATTCTTTAGCAATTCTAAAAAATTCAATAATTCCTTTTCTCCCAAAAGGAATTCCAATACCAACAACTACTTTTTTATTATCTTTGATATCAAAACAAGCTTTAAATAATTCTACTTTTTCTTTATCAGGTAGATATTCTTTTAAATCTAAGCCATTACTAACAGCATATACTTTGCATTTAACGCATTTATAAGATTCTATTACACTCTTACTATATTCAGTTGGAGTTATAATTGCATCTGCGTATTTAAAGCATTTCTTAATAGAATTTTTAGAAAAAATAGATAAAATTTGCCATAATCTAAAACTATTTTTCATATCAGAAAATATAGAATGTCCATGAACTATTAATGGCATATTTTGTTTTTTTATAAATCTTTCAATTTTATGAGATTTTGGCCAGAGTGTATTAACGTGAGCGATATCGTAATTGTCTCTTATATCTAATGTAATGTCGACTTTAGCACTCTTCAATGCTTTAGTTTGTAATAATAAAGCTCGCCCAATACCACTTTTTCTTATTAAATTTTGTCCTTGAAAATACAAAAAAACTTTCATATCTCTAATATTATATTATTTTAAAAATAAATTAAAAGATTATAATATCAATAACGGAGGTAGTTAAATGTTAAACGAAAAGTTAGCAAAAGAAATTTTAAACATTTCTATTGAAACCGGCTGTGATTTCGCTGAACTCTATTATGAAGACACATTTACACAATCTTTAATGGTTGAGAATGGCTTAGTTGATAGTATAGGAACTTCAGTTGTAAATGGTGTCGGATTAAGATTATTAAAAGATTATAAATGTGTATACGGTTACACAAATGATGTCACTGAAAAAGGCTTAAAGAAATTAGCTTATGACTTAAGAGCTTCATTTGATTCAAAACAAGAATTAGAAAAAATAAGTGGTTTTAGCAAGGTTATTGCAAAAAATTTCCATAAAAAATGTACTTCTCTTGTTTCAGTAAGCAAAGAAGAAATAGTTAATTTATTAAAGAAAATTAATGCAATAGTTAAAGATTATGACAATAGAATTGTCAAAGTAAACACAGGTTTTTTAATTACTACAAATAAAGTTACAATTTATAATAGCAAAGAAAAAGTAATAAAGAATTCAAGAGAATACGGAAGATTATTTATTAGTTCAATCGCTAGTGATAACGGAAAAATTGAAACTAGATTTGATGGACCAGGATCTCAAGGTGGTTGGGAATATTTCACCAATACATTAAACCTTGAAAATCTTGCTAAAGAACATGCTGAAAAATTAATTTTAATGCTTGGTGCAAAAGAATGTCCAAGTGGAAAATATCCAGTAATTATTGGAAATGGTTGGGGTGGTGTTATTTTCCATGAAGCTTGCGGACACCAATTAGAAGCTTCTTGTGTTGGAAAAGGCTTATCAGTTTTCAGTAATAAATTAGGTGAAAAGATTGCTAATGATTGTGTTAGTGCTTATGACGATGGAACTATTCCAAACGAATGGGGAAGCAACTTAGTTGATGACGAAGGAAATGTAACTAATAAAAATCTTTTAATTGAAAATGGTATTTTAAAAGGCTATTTAATTGATGATTTTACAGGTAGAAGAATGAATTTACCTGGTAATGGTGCATGTCGTAGACAAAGTTATAAATATACTCCTACTTCAAGAATGTCTAACACTTATATTGCTCCTGGTAAATATACTCCAGAAGAAATTATTAAAAACACAAAATTAGGTTTATACGCTGTTAGTTTTGGTGGCGGTAGTGTTAATCCTGCAACTGGTGAATTTAATTTCGGTTGTAGTGAAGCTTACATTATTAAAGATGGTAAAATCTTAGAACCTGTTAGAGGCGCTACTTTAGTAGGAAAAGCAACAGAAATTTTGAAACATATTGATATGGTTGGAAATGATTTAGCATTTGGCCAAGGTAATTGTGGTGCTAGTAGTGGTTCAATACCTGTAGATGTTGGTCAACCTACAATTAGAGTTGATGAAATTACTGTTGGTGGAAGAGGAGGAAGCATTAATGAATATAAATAAATTTTATAAAGATGCTAAAGATAGTGGAATTGAAGTAAGTGAAGTATGGTTTACAAAATCTACTCAGTTCGATATTTCATTATTTAGAGGCGAAATCGATAATTATACTTCTTCTACTTGTGGAAAAATATTAGCTAGAGGTATTTATAACGGAAAATTAGGTTATTGTTCAACTGAAAAATTCGATAGAACAACTTTCCCTTTTATTATCAAAACCATTAAAGATTCTTCTTCATTAATTGAGAAAAAAGAAGAACCTATAATATTTAGAGGAAGCCCAAAATATTATAAAAAAAATACATTTTCAGAGTCTCTTGAAAATGTACCTGCTACTGAAAAAGTCAATATTCTTCATTTATTAGAAGATTATTGTAAATCTTTAGATAATAGAGTTACTGATGTCGAAGTTTCATATGGCGAAACATCTGGAGAAACTCTTTTCTCTAATTCTTATGGTTTAAAATTAAAATCCAAGAAAAACTATTTCACTATTTTCTGTAGTGTTATTGTAAAAGATGGTGATGAAACCAAAATGAATTATGATGTATTCTTTGATAACGATTTTTCAAAGTTCGAATATAAAGCTTTTGCTAAAAGTATAGTTGATAATACATTAAGTTTATTACATGGTGAAAACGTTAAAAACGGAACTTATAAAGTTGTTTTAAATAATGAATCAGTTTCTAATTTATTAAACGCTTTCTTAAGTAATGCTTCTGCTGAAAAAGTACAAAAACATTCATCTAAATTTGAAGGTAAATTAGATACTCAAATTGCTTCTAAAAAGTTAACTATTTATGAAAAACCACTTTTAGATAATATATTTAGATCTTATTTTGATGATGAAGGTGTAGCTAAAAAGAATAAAACTGTTGTTGATAAAGGTATATTAAAAACATACTTCTATAATTTAGAAACAGCTGCTAAAGATAATGTTGAATCAACAGGTAATGGTGCTAGAACTGGAAGTAAAATAGTTGTAGATTTCTCTAACTTAGTTATAAAGCCAGGAAAACAAACCGAAGATCAATTATTTGAAACAATTAAAAATGGTCTTTATATTACTGAATTAAGTGGTTTACATGCAGGTTTAAATGCAGAAAGCGGAGACTTCTCATTAGAAAGTAAAGGCTATTTAGTTAAAGATGGTAAAAAGGATAAAGCATTAGGTTTATTTGTTTTAAGTGGAAATATCTTTACTTTATTTAATGATATTATAGCTATTGGTAATAATTCAAAATTATTAATTGATAGTAACGTTTTACCATCTATTGCATTTAAAAATTTAAAATATTCTGCTGAATAATTAATAATATTAAATCATTTGCAAATAAAAAATCCCATCAATTTGGGATTTTTCTTTGCAAAACTCAACTATTTTTTAAGAATTTAAGATATAGAGAATACCAATTGTTTTAGGTCCACAATGAGAACAAACAGTACAACCAGCTTCAGTTATATGTATATTTTCTTTAGGAATATATTTAACTAATTCATCATAAATATATTTATCAAAATCATCAATTCTTCCACTATGAGTAATAAAAACACAGCTTGTATCCATATTTGGAAGATCTTTTTTAAATTCTTCAATTTGCTCATTTACAGCATTAACGTATTTACCACGAGGCTTTTTATAAACAACAAGTTTATTATTAATAATTTTTGCAATTGGATGAATCTTTAAAGCGTGAGCAAATATCATTGTCATACCAGAACATCTACCACCTTTATAAAGATAATCTAATCTATCAATACAGAACTTTGTACTAACTAAAGGTACTAATTTTTCTACATTTTCTTTAATATCTTTTAAAGACATTCCTTCATCTCTAAATTTACAAGCTTTTATAACTAATAATCCAGTTCCAGTTGATAAATTTTGACCATCAACTATTGCAAATCTACTTTGATCTTCAAATTCTTTACTAGCTATTACAGCGTTATTAAATGAACTAGATAATCCACTACCAATACCTATATAGAAGATATCATTGCCTTTATTATATTCTTCTTCAAATGCTTTCATAAATTCAGAAACATTGATAGCACCCGTTTTTGGTAATGTATTTAATTCTTCTTGCTTTTTATAAACATCTTCACAGAATATATCAACGCCATCAAGATATTGTCCACCATTATCAAAAGTAACGTGTAATGGAAGAACTTTAATCTTATATTTTTCTATTAAATCTTTAGATAAATCACATGTTGAGTCAGTAAATATTATTATTTCTTTCATAAATTAACCTCTTTTATTATTATATCAAAAAAGTGCTTTTATTATAATATTTTATTAGGATATACACTATTTAACGATATTTTAATTGTGTTATAATCATTTTAAGGAGAAAATTTATGAAAAAATTTAAAGTTAAAAAGATTAAAATCTGGGAAGAATTCAAAGCTTTTATATCTAGAGGTAGCGTATTAGATATGGCTGTTGGTGTTATTATTGGTACTGCATTTACAGCAATAGTTAACGCCTTAGTTAAGGGTATTTTAATGCCTATTATTTCATTAGCAGTTCCAGCTGGCTTAGATGGTCTTGTAACTGTTTTAAATCCAGATAAAGCTAAATTTATTGAAGGTACTACTGAAGCAGCTAACAAAGTGGTTTATTGGGGTGTTGCTTATGATAAAACTTTAGTAAACGTAATTGATTGGGGTGCATTTATTAACGCTATAATTAATTTCTTATTAATCGCATTAGTTTTATTTACTATATTAAAAGTATTTACTATTTTAAATAATAAAAGAAAGGCAATTGAAGAAAAATTCAAAGAGGAAGAACCAGCTCCAGCACCTGAAGAACCAGTTATCCCAGAAGATATCTTATTATTAAGAGAAATTAGAGATTCTTTAAAAGAAAATAAAGATAAAAAAGAATAGTTATTTTAAATTTAATCTTTCTTTGACATCTTGAAGAAGTCTTACTTCTTCATCTTTATCACCAGGAAGAATACGTTTTAAAATCTTATTGCTTCTTTCTAAAGCACGATCGACTTCGCTCGTGCTTTTTTCTATTCTATAAGCATAAAATAAATAATATCTTATAGAGAACATATCATTACATAGCCTAATATATCTTTTTGTTTCATCATTTAATTGATCATAAATTTCTTTAGCTTTATCATCTTCATTTAATAAGAAATAAACATATGATTTATAAATTGTTGCATCTCTTAATGTTGATTTTGAAACGTTTTTTGGATTATTAATTACATTATCAGCAATTTCAATTGTTTTATCTGGATCTTTATTAACATAATTTAAAGCACTTAATAAATTAACTTTTGCAGCAAAATCAGTGATTGTATCAAATGTTTTTATATCACCATAGTCTGTTCCAAGTAATTTACAACCTTTAACTCTAAGTAATTCATTATAAGCTTCAGTATTAATCTTTTTATTTAAAAATACTAATCTATATCCATCATTCATAGAATCTAATTTTGCAGGGAAATAATTATAAATATTAATCATTGCACCAATACAAGTAACAATAAAGAAGCCATATTTAACTAACATTAAAGAAGTGTTAATGGTGCTATCTGCAATATAATTAAATAAGAAAATGCATACTGCTACTTCAATTAAGAAAAATACTATTGGTAAAAATATATTAGCCATTGGTTTAGCTTTTTCTTTTTCAGGTGTAATAATAGTTTCACCAGTTAATCCATCAAAAGTTTTAAATAAAGAAAATTTCCATTTTAATTTATCTTCAGCTTCTTTTTCTTTATAAAAGGCAAATGAAAGAATATTGCATGATAAAATTGAATATCCACCAATTTTAGCACCTAATAAATGTCCTAATTCAATCAAAACACCATTTAAAACAATACCTATTAATAAACAAACAAGCAAAAACAAAAAAGATGCTCCACCACTAGGTATTAAGCCACTTTCAATAGATGGTTTTACTATTGTAAGTCCTACTATTACGGCAAATGCAATCATAATAATATAGACTAATAAACTCATTACATCATCTTTAGTCATAATTTGACCCCCTTACTACAACAAGTATGCAAAGGATATTTTTAATTTTATCATAGAAGACAATTAATACAAACTATTTTACTAAACATTCATCAATGAAACTGAACTCTTTTGTAAATCTTTTGAATATAGAACATAAGTTTTTATAATTAAAATTATTTTCTTTATATAAAGAAATAGTTATTTCATTAAGACCTTTTGATATAAATTTTATAAAATTAATATCACAAAGTTTTTTCTTATAATCATATAAGCCTTTTAAACTTCTATAATAATAAGAACTAACAAATTCTTCTAATATTGAAGAGGCAAAAGTATCTAATATAGCTTTACATAAATAGTCGTTATTTTTTAAAAAAGCCTCTAAATCCTCAATTATTTTTTTAAAATCGCTATTTTTATTAGACTCAATTTTCATCTCATAAAAGATAGAAAAAATTAAATCATATATACTTGGATAATGATAATAAAATGTTTGTCTTTTCATTTTTAATTTATCACAAAGCATGATAACACTTATGTCTTCTATTGGATAAATTTTTAATAATTCTAAAAAAGAATCTTGGATCTTTTTTTCACTCTTACTCATTTATGACTCCTTTTTAAGAATTTAATTATTTGTTTACGATATGTGCTAATTACAAAGCTAATAGCCATTAAACCAAAAGCTACAAAAATTAAAATTGTTAATGTATAGCCATAACTTGGATCAATTAACGGTCTTATATCTAGTAAATTAAACTTCGTATAAATAGAAATTAAAAACATAAACGCAACAGAAATAGCACTTCCTATCAATATAATCGTACGATAGAAATTAAATTTATAACAAGTTTGAACTAAAACAAAAAATGATGTAATAGAAATAAAATATACTGAAATAGTTATAATATCAGGGATAGAATTAACACCATAATTACTATACGAATAAATAAATAAACCCATAATTAAACCAGAAATTATACAACCATTAGGAACAGCCTTTTTAAAAATATTACCTAAAAAATTACCTTCAAGTTTCTCATTATTAGGTTCTAAAGCAAGTAAGAAAGCAGAAATTCCTATAGTTACAATTTCCCAAGAATAGAAATTATTAGGAACAAATGGCCATGAAACTGGTTCATTTACTTGAGCTAAAGTAACAATACTATATAAGATAAAGAATATATTTAAAGTAATACTAAATATAGTCTTAGTTAAAAACAACGAACATGTTCTTTGAAGATTATTAATAACTCTTCTTCCTTGAGCAACAATTTCAGGCAATGATTCAAAATCATTATTAGTGAGAACTAAATTAGCTATATCTCTAGCAGCTCTACATCCACTTTTAACGCTTATAGAAACATCTGCACTTTTCATAGCTAAAATATCATTAATACCATCACCAAACATTGCGACATTTAATTTATTATCACGCAATGTTTTAACAATTACTTCTTTTTGCTCTGGTGTAACTCTTCCAAAAACATTATATTTTGTAGCTACTTCTTTAACTTCATCTAAAGACATTCCTTCTAAAGAAATATATTTATCAGCATTTTTAATACCAACTTGTTCAGCAATTCGACTAACTGTTAAAGGATTATCTCCACTTATAACTTTTATATTAACATCGTTTTGAATAAACCAAGAGATGGTTTCTTTTGCTTTATCTCTAATTCTATCTTGAATAATAACTAAACCAATCGGAGTGATTCTATTAGGTAATTTATCATTAACTATACCCTTATTAGATTGTCCAATAACTAAAACTCTAAATCCTTCTTCGCTATATTTATCAATCTTAGCTTTTAACCCTCTATCATTAGTTAAATCAAAGAATCCGTATGCGCCATAAACAATAGTTCCAACATCTTCTAAAGTAGCAGCAGAATACTTAATTGAACTATCAAAAGGTATTTGATTTGTAGATCTAAATATTTCTTTTCTTCCACAATAATCTTCTAAAGCCATCGCAGTAAAATTATCATCTTGTGTAGCATATAAAACTGAAGAAATATATGCTTCTATTTTTCCTTTTACATATTTCTTTTCATTCAATATTTCAATATTATATACTGCCATAGAACCGTCAGTAATAGTTCCTGTTTTGTCAATGCAAAGTGTATCAACTCTAGCTAACGTTTCTGTAGAATATAAATCTCTAACAAGAACATTTTTCTTACTTAATTCAATCGTTCCTACTGCTAAACTAGTTGAAGCTAATAAATACATTCCAGAAGGAATCATTGAAATAAGACTTCCTGCCATTTGACCAACATTATCAACAAATGCTTCCCAAGAAGAAAAAGCAGCTTCCATAATTCCTTTTTCTATTAAGACAACAAGGCCAATTAATATAACGATAAAAGAAATAATTTTAAATAAATAGTTGAGTTTAGAATAGATTTGCGATTTTGGACGCTTATATTCTTTTGATTTTGATTGTAATTCTTGAATATAATTTTGTGCTCCAGCTCGTTCTACACGTGCTCTAATTTCTCCATTAGTAACATATGTTCCACTATAAATCATATTACCTGCAATCTTTTTTACAGGTATAGATTCTCCAGTAATTAACGATTCATTTAGTGAAGCTTTTCCAGTTAAAATAATTGCATCACAAGGAACATTATCATCACTTTTTAAAATAAGAACATCATCTAAAACAATATTTTCAGGATCTATTGATTTAATTTTACCTTCTCTAATTACTTTTACTTTACTTTTATTTGTCAGCGATAAACGATCAACCATTCTTTTTGCTCGAATATCTTGCATTAATCCAATAGTAGTATTTCCAATTAAAATAATTAAAAATACACAACTAGTCCATAATCCTGCAGCAATTAAAATTACACCTATAACAACTAATAAAATATTAAAGAATGTGAAAACATTTTTAATTATAATATCAAGATAACTTCTATTAACCTTAACAGTTGTGTTATTAGTTAGATTTTGTGAATTTCTATAATTAATTTGATAAGTAGATAATCCAAAATCACTTCTAGATAAAAATCTTTTTACGCCTTCTATAGGATTACTTACATTAATATCTTTATGCTTTTTAAACATTATTCACTCCTTAAAGCAATAACTGGATCTTTTTTAGCTGCAACTCTAGCAGGAATTAAACCACTAAAGAAAGTTAATAAGATAGATATAATGATTAAAATTAATGCATGCAATGGATTCAAAGAAGCAATACCCCCTAAATTATATTCAGGATATATATGATTTAATATTTGGTTAATTGGGAAGCATACAATATAAGCAAATAAGCACCCTATTATTCCAGCTAATCCACCGATAATACAACTTTCAGCTTCAAATAATCGCCCAACATCCTTTTTCCTAGCTCCAACTGCTCTTAATATACCTATTTCTTTTGTTCTTTCTATAACAGAAACATAAGTAATAATACCAGTCATAACACAACTAACTAATAAAGAAATTGAAGCAAATATGATTAAAACTATAGATATAACATTAATCATTTGGCCTAAGCCATCAGTAAATTCTCCAGCTATATCAGTGTAATAAACTTGTTCTTGTTCATTACTTGCATGATGAGGATCATCTTTTTTAATTTCATTATAATTATCTAAAGCAGATAATAATTTACTTTTACTAGATAAATCTTTAGGAAAAACAATTATAGATTGAATTGAACTATATGTATTTATATAACCAAACAAACTAATTAATGTATCGTAAGCTTTAGTAACCTCTTCTTCAGTAGCAGTCTCAGTAAATCCAGCTTTAATAATATTAAATAATTTTTGAATATATAACATACTGTTTAAGCCATTATTCATCAAAGATTCTTGAACAATATTTACACCTAAATTACTAGCAACATTCAAAAAAGAAGTAATTCCGTTTGTATAATAAGCAATGCCACTACTATCATAAGCGTAGAATGTAAAGTATTTATCAATGATAGAATTAATTTCTTTATATGCTCCTGTAGCGTCATTCAAACTTTTTAATTTGTTAAATAAACTAGTTAAATCATTAATAACATCGTCGATTACGTATTTATCATTTGTAGTAGGATTTACTTTATTAAAAGAATAATTTTTTGAAAAATTATTGGCGATTGGGGCGTTTTTATTTTCATTAGTCAACTTTTCTTGTAATTTAGTAGTATAGCAAAGTCCACTTGCCATCATTTGAATTGTACTATTTTTGCTTGGTCTTAATACTCCAGTAATTTTTAATTCCATACCTAAAGATTCGTCAACGAACATATCTTTATAATCTTTAGCTGCTTTATATGTATATAAACTTCTATCATGATTATAATTATCTTTAGTTACACTATTATCAATTTTTGTTTCTTTATAAAATTCATCATTAGAAAATATTTTAAATTTCTTATTATATAAATCACTGAACTTAATAGGTTCCATATTTTTAGGATCTACATCACTACCATAAAATCCTAATTCTATTAAAGTAGTTGGTGAGATTCTATTATATTGATCTATAACTAAAACTAATTCATTTTCATTTTGAGGATATGTTCCATCAATTAAATCATAAGTTTCTGTAATATATTTTTCTTCACCATATAAAACATGGAATAAAGTAGTTGGAACTCCAGTTACGCTATTAAGCATTGACCCGAACGAGATATTAGTTTTATTATTTACAATCTTATAACTTCCATCAGGAAAATCAGTCATTAAATTAAATGAATAACTATTTCCATAACTTATTATATAATCATTAAGATATTTCTTATCATCTCTTAAATATTTTAAATAATTTAAATATTTCTCATTAAAATTATTATATTTATAAGTAACATTTGTTGTATTACTAATATAAGGATAAACAAGATTTGTATCTCCGAATTTAGGAGGTAATTTAATAGAATCATCTTGAGTATATTTAGCAGTATAAGCAGAAATATTAACAGGCATCATTGAAGCTGTTTGACTTTCAATTCTTTCTATATAATTAGAAAAGCCATTTGATAAAGCTAAAACAAGAGCAACACCAATAATACCAAAACTAGAAGCAACGCTTGTTAAAATAGTTCTTCCTTTTTTAGTTAATAAATTCTTTAAAGAAATCTTTAAAGCAGTGAAAAAGCCCATTGAAGTCTTTTCTTTTTTGTTTGGTATTTTATTTTCTACTATATCCTTATATATATAAGGCTTACTATCGCTTTCAATTTCACCATCTTTTATACGAATAATTCTTGTAGCATATTTATTAGCTAACTCTTGATTATGAGTTACCATAATTACTAATTTAGTTTTAGAAATTTCTTCTAATAAATCCATAACTTGAATAGATGTAACACTATCAAGAGCACCCGTTGGTTCATCTGCTAAAATAATTTCAGGATCATTTACTAAAGCTCTAGCAATAGCAACTCTTTGCATTTGACCACCAGAAAGTTGATTTGGTTTTTTATTATAAATATTTTCTAAGCCAACAGTTTTTAATGCTTTTTTGGCTTTTTCTAATCTTTCTTTTTTATCGACTCCATCAAGAGTTAAAGATAATTCAACATTTTCTAATAAAGATAAATGAGGGATTAAGTTATAACTTTGAAATACAAAGCCTATTCTTTTATTACGATAATTATCCCAGTCTTTATCAGTATAATTTTTAGTAGATACACCCTCAATTTGGAGATCACCACTACTATATTTATCTAAGCCACCAATTATATTTAATAAGGTAGTTTTACCACATCCACTAGCACCTAAAATAGCACAAAACTCACCCTTTTTAGGAAAGGAAATATTAATATTTTTTAAAGCAGGAAATAGCGTTTTATCTACTTCGTAATTTTTACAAATATTGATTAAACTTAACATATATACCTCGTAAAAAGTATACAATAATTGAATATTTTTACATAGTAAAATTATCTAATTCTTTGAAAAAATTTATTCATTAAATTATTTATCTCATTATTTAAAATGTTGTGTTTAATAGAGATTCCATTATCAAATAAATAATCAGATAAATAAGTTAGGCTTAATTCGTTAAATTTTGAATCAACTCCATAAATAATTTCTTTAATTCTTGATTGAAGAATTGCACTAGTACACATTAAACAAGGTTCCATGGTGACATAAATTTTATAATCATTTAATCTCCATGAATTAGTAACTTTAACTGCTTCTTTTATTGCTAATATTTCAGCATGCGCTGTAACATCATTTAATTTTTCTTTTTTATTATGTGCTTTAGAAATAATGTTATAGTTTTTATCAACTATAACTGCTCCAACTGGAATTTCTCCTTCTAAAAAAGCAAGGTTAGCTTCTTTAATCGCAATTGACATTATTTCTTCGTCTTTATTCATAAATCTAATTTTATTATAAAATAAAGCCATCGCACAGATTAATACATTTCTTAAGGCTGCTATGTTCCCATCCTGACCTGGTTCGAAAGATTAACTCGCGATGGCTCTATTATTATACATTATTTTTTGATAGGTTTAAGTATTTTTATTCCACCCATGAAAGGTTGTAGTACTTCTGGGATTAAAACACTGCCATCTTCTTGTTGATATTGTTCTAATAAAGCAGGGAAAACACGGCTTGTTGCTAATCCTGATCCATTTAATGTATGGCAGAAATGCATTTTTCCATCTTTATCTTTATAACGGATTTTTCCTCTACGAGCTTGATAATCACGTGCATTAGATACACTAGAAACTTCTTTATAAATATCTAAGGATGGTAAATAAACTTCTAAATCATAAGTTCTAGCCATTGAGTGAGAACAATCAGCAGCTGCTAACTTAGAAATACGATAATGTAATCCAAGACCTTCTAATAAAGCTTTTGCTTTTCCTAATAATTCTTCAAAAGCTCTATCACTATCATTATCTTCGGTATATTCAACCATTTCTACTTTATTAAATTGATATCCACGAATCATACCTCTTTCTTCACTACGATAACTTCCAGCTTCTTTTCTATAGCAAGGAGTGTAAGCAAAATATTTTTTTGGTAATTCTTCATTTGATAAAACTTCATCTCTATGTAAATTAACTAATGCAGTTTCAGCAGTTGGTAATAAGAATTTTTTAGGTGTAAGATCACTTATTTCAAATACATCTTGTTCGAATTTAGGGAATTGACCAGCAGTAAATCCACTTTCATAATTTAATAAGTGAGGTGGCAAAATAAATTTGAATCCATCTTTTAAGTGATTAGCAATAAAGTAATTAATTAATGCCCATTCTAATAAAGCACCTTTATCTGTATAAATCCAAGTACCATGTCCACTAATTTTAGCAGCACGATTGTAATCGATTAATCCTAAAGATTCAGCTAATTCAACATGGTTTTTAAGTTTAAAATTAAATTTTGGTTGTTCTTTATAGAAATAAATTGGTTTATTATTTTCTTTTCCACCTGGAAGAAGATCTTCATCAGGTAAGTTTGGTAAAGCAAAAGCAATTTTATTAATTTTTTCTTCAAGTTCAGCTAAACGAGTTTCACTTTCTTTATTTTGTTCACCTAATTCTTTAACTTGTTTAAATATAGAAGCAACATCTCCCCCTTCTTTTTTAACTTGAGGAACTGATTTAGATAATTTATTTTGAAGTGCTTTATTTGATTCAACTTCAACAATTAACTTCTTTTTTTCTTTGATAAGGCTTACTAATTCGTTTAAGTCTACATCGTATTCTTTTCTTCTTAATAATTCTTGAACATGTTCTGTGTGTTCAACTACATAGTTCAAATCTAACATAATTTCTCCTTTTTTTATTCGACTTCTAGAGGGTTTTCACTAGAATTATCGGCATTTTCATTATTATCAGGTGTAACTTCTTCTTCAGTATGAGGAATAATTGTAAAGCCAGATACTAATTCATTTTCTCTTAAATTAATAACTTTTACACCTTGAGAATTTCTACCACATTCTCTAACTTGACCAAGTGGAGTTCTAATAACTGTACCAGCATTAGTGATAACAACAACATCTTCATCACCTTTAACTATGTTCATACCAACTAACAAACCAGTCTTATCAGTTGTTTTGATAGTAATAACACCACCAGCTCCACGTTTAGTTTGTCTATAATCTTCTAATGGTGATAATTTGCCTAAGCCGTTTTCACTTAAAACAAATACTTTATCACCGCTAAGAGAAGTAGATAAAGCAACAACTTCACCACCTTTAGTGTTAATACCTTTAACACCTGCAGCAGTTCTACCCATTGCTCTAACATCATCTTCTTTAAATAAGCAAAGCATACCTTTATTAGTAGCTAAAGCGATTAAAGCGTCGCCATCTGTAACACAAACATTTAATAAACTATCATCATCTTTAAATGTAATAGCATATTTTCCATTTGCATTAATACGTTGGAATTCTTCTAATTTTGTACGTTTTACGATACCTTTTTTAGTTGCAAAGAATAAATATTTTTCATTATATTCATCACAATCAATTAAAGAGACAACTCTTTCGTCTTTTTCTAAATCAATTAAATTACCAACTGGTATACCTTTTCCTTGTCTAGAAGCAGCTAAAATTTCATGACCTCTTCTTCTATAAACTCTACCTTTATTAGTAAAGAATAATATATCAGTATGAGTATTACTTGAAACCATTAACTTAACTTCATCATCTTCATATACTGTCATACCTTTAACACCAGTTCCACCACGATTTTGTGCTTTAAATTCATCATTAGACATACGTTTAATGTAACCTTTTTCAGTTAAAGTAATAACAATATCTTCTTCAGGGATTAAATCTTCATCATCTAAAGAAGTAATTTCGGTACTGATAAAGCTTCTTCTATCATCACCATATTTCTTTTTAATTTCTTCTAATTCTTTAATAACTTCAGCTAATAAGTTTTCATAACTTGAAAGAATCATAGTATAACGATTGATATTATTAATTAATAATTCTTTTTCATCTAATAATTTTTGAGTTTCTAGTCCGGTTAATCTACCTAAAGTCATAGCAACAACAGCTTTAGCTTGAGGTTCACTTAAACCAAATTTTTCCATCAAATTATTAGAAAAATCTTGGGGATTAGCAGAGTTTTTTGCTAAATGAACGACTTCATCAATGTTGTCATGAACTTTTAAAAGACCTTCAACAATATGTTTTCTATCTTCATCTTTCTTCTTTAAGAATTTAATTTTTCTTTCTTCAACATTGATTTGGTGATCTAAATAATCACTAATTAATTCTTTAAGTGATAAAACTTTAGGTGCGCCATTTGTAATACATAAATTAATAACACCATAAGAAACTTCTAATTGTGTATTTTTAAATAATTGATTTAAAACAACTTGAGGAACAACATCTCTACGGCATTCAATTTCGATATTAACATTACCTTTTGAATAATCTTTTATAGAGGTAATACCTTCAATTACTTTATCACGAGCAAGTTCACCGATTTTACTAACTAAAGCAGCTTTATTAACTTGATAAGGAATTTCACTGATAATAATTTTGCTTTTACCATTACTCATTTCCTTAATTTCGGTTTTTGCTCTTAATCTAAAAGTACCTCTACCTTTTTCATAAGCATCACGAACGCCGCCTAAACCATAAATAATTCCACCTGTAGGAAAATCTGGTCCTTTAATAATTTTCATTAATTCTTCAGTAGTAATATCTCTATTTTTACTAAAAGCAACGATACCATCGATAATTTCTTTTAAATTGTGTGGTGGCATTTTAGTAGCCATACCAACAGCAATACCATCACTTCCGTTTATTAATAAATTAGGAATTTTAGAAGGTAAAACTTCTGGTTCTTCTAATGAACCATCATAGTTTGGTACAAAATTAACTGTATCTAAATTGATGTCTCTAACCATTTCTGAAGCAATTTTGCTCATTCTACATTCGGTATAACGCATAGCAGCAGCTTCATCACCGTCCATAGAACCAAAATTACCATGTCCATCAGCTAATAAATAACGCATTGAGAAAGGTTGAGCTAATCTAACAATTGTATTATAAATTGCAGAATCACCATGAGGGTGATATTTTCCCATGACTTCACCAACAATTCTTGCTGATTTTACAAATGGTTTATCGCTAGTATAACCAGCATCATACATACCATAAATACATCTTCTATGGACTGGTTTTAATCCATCTCTAACATCTGGAATAGCTCTAGAGACAATAACAGACATTGCATAATCTAAGAAACTATTTTGAACTTCAGTAGATATTTCAGTATCTTTTAAAGAAGGTACAATTCCAGCTTCATAAGAGGCATTTTCTTGTTTTAATTTTTCATCTTCAGTTAATATTTCTTCATTTTTAATATCTTCACTCATATTTAGCCTCCTTAAATATCAAGATTTTTAACGAATTTAGCATTCTTTTCAATAAATTCACTACGTGGAGCAACTTCTTCACCCATTAAATCACTGAATACTTGATCTGCTAACATTGCATCATCAACAGTAACTCTAAGCATTTTACGCTTTGTTGGATCCATTGTAGTTTCTTCTAATTGATCAGCATCCATTTCACCAAGTCCTTTATATCTTTGGTAAGGATAACCTGGCTTTAATTCAAGTTTAGATCTAACTATTTCAAGTTGTTCATCACTATAGCAATAATATGCTTGTCCTTTATATTCAATTTTATATAAAGGAGGTTGAGCAATATAAATATAGCCATGATCGATTAAAGGTTTCATAAATCTATGGAAGAATGTTAATAATAAGATTCTAATATGAGAACCATCAACATCAGCATCGGTCATAATAACGATTTTATGATATCTAATTTTAGCAATATCAAAATCTTCACCAAATCCAGCACCAATTGCAGCAATCATATTACCAATTTCAGCATTATCATAAATTCTATGAATTTGAGCTTTTTGGACATTTAAAATCTTACCTCTTAAAGGTAAAATTGCTTGAGTTCTACTATCTCTACCGGCTTTAGCACTACCACCAGCAGAATTTCCTTCAACAATAAATAATTCGCATTCTTCTGGATTATTTGAACTACAATCAGCTAATTTTCCAGGTAATGTGTTTATTTCTAAGACATTTTTACGACGAATATTATCTTTAGCAGCTCTAGCAGCAAGTCTAGCTTCATAAGCGCTTTTAATTTTATTCATAATAATAGTAGCGATTGGTTTATTTTCTAATAAGAATTTTTCTAATTTTTCACCAACAACGTTACTAACTAATTTTTTAACTTCAAGATTACCTAATTTACCTTTTGTTTGGCCTTCATATTGTGGATTAGGGTGTTTAACTGAAATAATTGCAGTTAAACCTTCTTTACAATCATCAACTGTAATCTTTTCTTTATCATTATCTTTTAAGAATTTATTATTACGAGCATAGTTATTAAATACACGAACAATTGCTAAATTAAAGCCATCTTCATGCATACCACCATCGCCAGTAGCAACATTATTACAATAGCTATAAATTTTATCGTTATAAGAACTTGTATATTGCATAGCTACTTCAACATAAATTAATTCTTTATTATCGTTTTCGATAAATTCTTGAGCACCATCGCAATAAATAACATCTTCAAATAATCTATTAGCATCTTTATTTAAGAATTGAACGTATTCTTTAATACCACCTTCATAGCAATAAGATACATCAACTTGTGGGGTTACTCTTAAATCATGTAAATTAATTCTTACACCTCTATTTAAGAAAGCCATTTGTCTTAATCTATTATTTACAATATCAAAATTAAAGACTGTAGTTTCTTTAAAGATTTTAGGATCTGGTTTAAATGTAACAAAAGTACCGGTATCATCGCATTTATCAATAATTTTTAATCTATCAACAGCGTGTCCACCATTTTCAAATCTTATATAATAAACATTTCCATCACGATGTACATAAATATCAACAAAACTACTTAAAGCGTTAACAACACTAGCACCAACACCATGTAATCCTCCAGATACTTTATATCCTCCACCACCAAATTTACCACCAGCGTGAAGGACAGTATAAACAGTTTCAACAGCGCTTAATCCTGTTTTTTCAACTACATCGCAAGGAATACCACGGCCATTATCTTTAACTGTAATAGAATTATCAGGATTAATGGAAACATCAATTTCATTACAATATCCAGCTAAAGCTTCATCAATACCATTATCAACAATTTCCCATACTAAATGATGTAAACCAGTGCTACTAGTAGAACCGATATACATACCAGGTCTTTTTCTAACAGCATCAAGACCATCTAAGACAGTAATATCTTTACCTGTATAATCTTCTTTAGCTTTTTCTAATTCTTTTTCATCAATTCCAGTAATAATTGTATCTGAAAGATTTTCATCTACATTCTTTTCTTGCTCACTGAAACCTTCTTTTTCATCAATTAATTGACTTTCAAGAGTTTCTTCTTCATTAATTTCTTCATCTTTCTTTTTTTCTTCTACCATCATTAATCCTCCGATAAAATTACTTGATTATCTTTTACTTCATAAGTATTAGATAAATTTATATTTCCTGTACCAGTAATAAATACTTGTTCAAATTCATTTAAATATTTAATAAGCAATTGTTCATGATTCTTGTCTAATTCACTTAATACGTCATCTAATATAACAACAGGTTTTGAGTCGTTATCGTTTTTTAAATAGTATGTAGATAATTTTAAAGCTAAAATAACCATTCTATTTTCACCTTGAGAGCCAAATTTTGATATATCCTTATTATCTACTTCAATATTAAAATCTTCTTTGTGTACGCCTTTTGTAGTGATTTTTTTATTAAGATCTTCTTTATAAGATAAATTATATAATTTAAGTGCTTCTTTTTTATAATTTTCAAGATTATCAATAAAAGGTTTATAAATGATTTTTATATCTTTAGTTTTATTATTAATCTTTTCATAAGTTAGACTTATTAATTCATTTAATTTATCTATATATTTTTTTCGATAATTATAAATCACGTATGAATAATCAATTAATTGATAAGTTAACGCTTTTATTAAATTTATATCAATATTATCTTTTTTTAATTCATCATTACGACTTTTTAAGATTTTTTCATAATTAGATAAAGTATTTCGATATTCATTATTTAATCTAGAAATTAATAAATTTAAAAAATATCTTCTTTCATTAGGTGATTCTTTCATTAAATTTACATCATTAGGAGTAAATACGATTGTATTAAAATATTTTAATAATTCACTTATTTTAAAAACTTTTGAATTATCAATGTTTATTTTTTTACCATCTTTATCTAAATAAATACTTACTTTATTAGTTTTATTTGAATTCTTAATAGTTCCTTTTACTAATAAGTGATTTTCATTTATTTTAATTAAATCTAAGATTGTATTTGTTCTAAAACTTCTTCCATAAGATAAAAAGTTTATTGCTTCTACAATATTTGTTTTACCACTACCATTATTTCCAAAAATATAATTAATTCCTTTTTTAAAAGATAAAGATAACTCTTTATAATTACGAAAATTAATTAAATCAATACTTTCAAGAATCATTTACTTATTTCAAAAAACAGTGAGTTATTAATATTAACTATGTCTTTATCTCTAAGTTTCTTTCCACGTTGAGTAGTAAGTTCATTATTAACAAAAATTTTATTAGTCATAATAAATTGTTTAGCTTCACCGCCGTTAGTTATTACATCAGCAAATTTTAAAAATTGGCCTAATGTAATATATTCAGTAGAAATTTTTACTATTTTTACATTTTCTTTAGACATAAAATAACTCCTTTAATATTATATATTAAAGGAAGTCTATTTTAAAGAGTTTTTGCTTATTTAAAATGCTTAATATGTTCTAACTGGTGTAATTAGTTGAATTACAGAATTATCGTTTTTATTTAAGATAGTAAATGGTTTCATTTCACCTAAGAAATTAATTGTAACATCTTCGCAGTTTAATGCTTTAATAGCACTCTTAACGTATTCGTTATTAAATGAAATTTCTAATCTATCACCTTTAAATTTAAAATTACTTATATTTTCAACACCGCTACCAATTTGTTGAGATTTAGAACTTACTTCAACTTTATTTTCGTTCATTGTTAATTTAACAATAAATTCACGATCACTTGAGAATAAAGAAACTCTTTCCATAGCGCTAACTAATTCATTGCTATTAACTTCTAATGAATAATAGAAAACCTTAGGAATAATATTTCTAGTATTTGGATAATCACCAACAATTAAGGTGGATTGAATTAATGTATTATCTAAGCAAAATAAAACTTTTTTATCACTTATATAAAATTCTATAGCGTTTTCAGTAGAAATTGTTCTTAATACTTCTTGTAATGTTTTACCAGGAATATTAGCATTTAATTTCTCGTTAACTGTTACTTCTAATTCTTTTCTAGCTAATCTAGCTCCATCTGTTGCTGTAAAAATTAATTTTGATGTATCACTTTCAATATTTACTGCAGTTAATTGAGGTCTATTATCTTTTTGTGATACCGCAAAAGAAACTTGGTTAATAGTTTCAGAGAAAGTTTTTGTTAATAAAGTTATATGAGCTCCAACTTCTTCAAAATCTATATCTTTAAATTCTTCTAATCTAATACCATTTAACTTAAAGTTAGATTTATCATTTTCAATTCTAACAATAGAATCATCGATTACTTCAAAAGATACTTCATCTCCATCAATTCTTTTAATAATTTCAGTTAATAAAAAAGAATTAACTAAAATACCACCATAAACCATATCTCTTATGATTTGTTTATCGTTTACTATAATTGGTAAATAATGTCTTATTGATATAGTTCCATTAGTTCCTGTTATATATAAACCTCTATCGACTAATTCTAATTTTAAATTGCATAAAATTGGGTCAGTGCTTTTTTGAGGACTTACTCTACTAGCGATTAGAAGAGCTTTTAGAAAATTATCTCTTACAATTTTAAATTTCATAATTCGTTCCTTTCTTGTTATTTATTTATAATAAATATATATAATAATATTAATAATGAGTGTGGAAATGTGGATAACTACCTATTTTTTACAAAAAGTATCGATTCCATCACGATAATTGCTTTTTTAATTTGTTGATAACTGTTAACATTTTGTCATCAGTTTTCAACATTTTTTCAATTTTATTCACACTGTACATAATTGTAGCGTGATCTCTATTAGAGAATAACTCTCCAATTCTAACAAAAGATACATCTAACATTGTTCTAATAAGATATATAGCGACGTGTCTAGCGGTAGCAACTTGACTAGTTTTTAATTTACCAGTTATTTGAGGAACACTTACACTATAATAACTACTTACAGCATTTAATATTTTTTGTTCGCTTATTTTTGATTTATTTTTCTTTGTATCTATTAAAGAAGATAAAGCATCGTTAGTTATATCCATATCTATATGGCTTACATGATTAATTGACGAATAAAAGATTAATCTATTTAAAGCACCTTCTAAGTTTCTAATACTGTTTTTAAAGTTAAAAGCGACAAATTTAATAACTTCTTCATCAAAATTTTCAATAGATAAGCCAGAATTAACTATTTTTTTCTTTAAAATCTCTTCACAAAGTTCAGCTGTAGGAGTTTGTATTGATATTGTTAAACCTCTTAAGAAACGAGTGACTAATCTATTGTCTAATCCATTAAGTTCGTTAGGTAAACGATCACAAGTCAAAACTATTTGCTTATTGGTTTTAACTAAAGATTCGAAAACACTAAAGAAAAATTCTTCTGTTTTTGTTTTATTTTGTAACATTTGAATATCATCTATTAATAAAATATCAAAACTTAAAATATAATCTTTTAAATTATCTTCAGTTTTTTCTCCGTTAACATATTTAATATATTCATCAATAAATTCTTGAGATGAACAAAATAAGATTTTCTTTATTGGAGTCCTTTCTTTTATATAGTTTCCAATAGCGTTTAATAAGTGTGTTTTTCCTAAGCCTGATTGACTATAAATGAATAGTGGATTATAGTCGGTTCCTGGTGCACTTGCGATATATAAAGCAGCTGTGTAAGCTTCTTGATTAGTTGATCCAACAACGTAATTATCAAAATTATATGCGGGTTCTAGATAGTTATTTTCAAAAAAACGAGGTTTTTTGATTAAATCTTTATTTTTATTTTCTTGTTTTTTTAAATCTTCTTCGAGACCGTAAACAAGTTTAAAATTTGTTCCACTGACATTATTTACTATATCTAAAAGCATGTCGTTGTACTTGTCTTCAAGAATCTTTGTAGATAAAGAATTAGCACAACTAATGATCATTTTATCGTTATCTATTTTGAAAATATACGTATCTTTGAAAAACGCATCGTAAACACGATCTTCATTTAATGTAGCCTTAACTTTTTCTAAAATTCTTTTCCGAAGCATGTTCACTTCGCTAACACTCGACAAATCCATAATAAATACCTTCTATATTTTACTAGTTGTTAATTAATTTATAAAGTAGAAAAGAGGAAATATTAAGTTTTCCACATTTTGATTCTAAAAATGTTCGATATCATGATAAAAATAGCTTTTCCACAACTTGAAAATGTGGATAAATGTGGAAAGATTTCCACATAACAATCAAAATTGTGAATAAATAATAAAGTTTTCCACATTTCAACAATTTTGTATATATAAAAACTATCGACAACATCGATAAAATATTAAGTTTTCCACATTTTCAAAAACGCGAATTCCACATACTGTTAAAGTGTGAATAACTATATTGATAACTTTTTTATTAAAAAACACAATAAAACTATAAATGTTTGACTTATATGTATAAATACATATATAATTTTCTTTGCTTATTATTAGGAGGATTATACATATGAAAAGAACATATCAACCAAACAAATTACATTACGCAAGAGTAAGTGGATTTAGAGCAAGAATGGCTTCACCTACAGGAAGAAAAATTTTAGCAAATAGAAGAGCAAAAGGTAGAAAAGTCTTAGTCGGCTAGTTAATGAAAAAAGTAAATACAGTTAAAAAATATCGAGAGTTTAAAGAAATATTAAAAATAAGACATTTTTATAAAAACGAATTATTTTGTGTTTATTTTAGAGAAAATGATTTTGGTTATACTAGAGTCGGATTATTAATTACAAAAAGAAATGGTATAGCTGTTATTAGAAACAAAATTAAAAGACAAGTTAGAAGTATTGCTGATGGCGTATTTGATTATAAAAAGAATTTAGATGTTATTATTGTAATAAATAAAAAATACGATCCAAACGAATATGTTAAAAACAAAGAAAAACTTGAAGAGCTACTTCTACCCTTGTTAGGAGAAAATAATGAAAGAAAAAAGTAACAAAAAGAAAATTTTTGGGATTGCTGGCTTATTTGGGTTTTTGACTCTTATATTATCTAGTTGTAATAGTTTTTGTAGTGCATTAGATAGCGCAACTTATCGTTACGCATACGATCCAGTTAATACACAATTTTTTGATAGCAAAGAAAAAGCAAATACTTATGTTTATAACGCTTTAACTAATTCAGGTAAAAAAGAAGTTTATTTTAGTGATAAAGTAACTAAAGTTACTACTGAAAATGTAGCTGATTTAAAAGTTAAAGTTTTTAATAGTACAACAAACGCCTTAGAAGAAAAAAATATTATTGAAGAAAATAATTCTTTTTTCACATTATCAGGAACTTCATCTGATAGTTTATATTATTTAAGAAGCGCAACTATTACTACTTATGCTTATACGCTTGATAAGGAAGAAAAAAAGAATTGGACTGCTTCTTATACTACATTTAGTAAAAATTCTTTTATAAGTAGTGTTGATACAACTGCTAAAACTAATGGTGTATCTTTACCAGCAAATGAATATTGGAATGAATTAGATAAAAAAGTAATCGATTACATGTATGAAAAAGCAAAAGATTACTTACCTACTATATCTTATAATTCAACTTTTGAATTATTCTATGGATATACAAGTAACGAATATGATGATTATAAAGCTAATCCAACCAAGGAAAAAGAAAATATCTTATTAAATGGTGGTGAATATTCAATAGGTGGCACTACAACTAAAGTTTTAGGAAGAAATAATGCTTTATTTACAAAATATGGTAAATATAAATTTGTAACACCTGAAACTGAAAAGAAAGTTGAAATGAGTCAAGGTGATTATTGGACAAATATTCAAACTTGGAATAATCAAATATTAAAAGAAAAGAATCTTGTTGATGGTTATGGAATTAATGATGATTATTTATCTTTATATAAATCTGCATTAAATACAAAACTTACTACTTTAAAGAGTTGTTTCACTATTGATGATGGATATTATGGACATTTAAATGATGATCCTTTATCAGATACTGTTCAATTTACAAATAAATCAAGTTGGAAAGATGCTTGGAGTCATGGCTGGATTGAAGGATTACTTGTTTATCCAGTAGCTTATATGACAGAGTACTTCTCTCACACATTTGGAATGAATGGTTGGGGACAAATTTCAGCTGTTTTACTTGTCACAGTTATTGTTAGAGGTATATTTATGTTGATATCATTTAAATCAACTTTATCTCAACAAAAAATGCAATATTTACAACCTGAAATTGCTAAATTACAAGAAAAATACCCAAATAGTAATACAAATGAATATGAAAAACAAAGATTAGCTCAAGCTCAAATGAATCTGTATAAACGTTATAAAATTCGTCCTTTTGGATCAATTTTGATAATGATTGTTCAATTCCCAGTATTTATTGCTGTTTGGAATGGTTTAGGTGCCGCAGCTAGTTTATCTAGAGATGCTGTCTTAGGTCTTAGATTAAGTGATACTATTTCAAGTGTTTTATTTAATTGGAGTAATTGGCCAGGATTACAATGTTGGACTGCTTTAATGTTAATTATATTAATGTCTGGAACACAAATTTTATCTATGCAATTACCACAATGGTTAAGTAAAAAACGTATGAAAAACGTTGCAAAAATGCATAAAAATCCTGCAGCTAATAACTCTCAAAAACAAATGAAAGTTGTTTCTTGGGTTATGACTGGATTTATTATAATTATGGGCTTCACTCTCCCAGCTGCTATGGGTGTATATTGGTTCGCTGGTGCATTATTCTCAATGATTCAAACTTTAATTATGCACTTTGTTTTACAAAAGAAAGGTGGCCTTTCAAAAAAAGGAGATAAATAAAAATGAAAAAAATAACTGAAAGAACATTAGAAGATGCAATTAAAACAGCATGTAAAGAAATGGAATGTGAAGAGTCTGATTTAATGTATTCTGTTTTAGAAGAAAAGAAAGGATTATTCAAAAAAGCTATTATTGAAGTATATGACGTTGCTGATGTAATTGAATATGCTGAAAATTATATTAAAAACCTTATTTCCGGTTTAGGTTTAGAAGTTTCTTTACAAACAGTTTATCGTGATGAAATTGCTAAAATCTTAATTGAAACTAATAAAAATAGTTTAATTATTGGTCAAAACGGTTCTACTCTTCAATCTTTAAATGAATTAGTTAAATTAGCAGTTAATTCTAAATTTAAAAAGAAATTTAGAATCTTACTTGATATAAGTGATTATAAAGATAAAAAATATCGTAGATCAATAGCAACTGCTAAGAAAATTGCTAAAGAAGTATTAAAAACTCATGTTGATGTTAAATTAGATCCAATGACACCAGATGAAAGAAAGAAAGTTCATACAGCTTTAGCTTCATTTAAAAATATTAAAACTGAATCTATTGGTGATGGAAAAGATAGAGCTATCGTTATTAAGTATATTGGTAATGATAATAAAGCTACTACTTCTACTCCAAAAGAAGAAAATACTGAAAACGAATAAATATGTTAGAAACTATCGTTGCTTTAGCTACTCCACCTTTAAGGAGTGCACTTGGTATTGTTAGATTAAGCGGCAGCGATTGTTTCAAGATTGTCTCAAATTTTTATTCAAAAAATTTAGTTGGACTTACTCAAAACTCATTATTACACGGATATATAAAAGATGGTGATAATGTTGTTGATGAGGTAGTCCTTCTTTTGTATAAAGGTCCTAGATCTTTTACAGGAGAAGATAGTGTTGAAATAATTTGCCACGGATCTCCGTTAATATTTAATAAGATTATATCTTTAGCTATAAAATTTGGTGCTAGGATGGCTGAAAGAGGAGAATATTCTTCTCGTGCTTTTTTAAATGGCAAATTAGATTTAATTCAAGCTGAATCCATTAATGATTTAATCAGCGCTGAAACTGAAGAAAGTAAAAACATGTCTATGATGTCTTTACAAGGAGAAACATCAAAATTAGTTTTACCTATAAAAAAAGAAATCGGAGATATGTTAGCACATATTGAAGCTAATATTGATTATTCAGAATATACTGATATTGAAGATGTAAATTCTGAAGAAATACTTGAGTTTTGCAAGGATATTGAACAAAAAGTGGCTGTTTTAATAACTGATGGTAGAAAAGGAAAAATTATTAAAGAAGGAATAAATGTTGTAATTGTAGGCAAACCAAATGTTGGTAAATCTTCTATTTTCAACGCCTTGCTTAAAGAAGATAAAGCTATTGTTAGTGATTATAAAGGAACCACAAGAGATGTTGTTGAAGGTAAAATAAATTTAAACGGTGTTTTAATTAATTTATATGATACTGCTGGAATCCGTGATTCAAGTGATTATATTGAATCGCTTGGTATAAATAAAAGTAAAGAAATGCTTAAAAAGGCAGATATTATTTTAATGGTTTATGATAGTCCAATTCATACTGAAGAAGATTTAACTATATTAAATATCATTAAAGGTAAAAATATTATAGAAGTTTATAATAAAACTGATATTAATCAATATGATAAAGATTTATTAACAGTAAGTGCAATTAGTAAAAATGTTAATTCTCTTATTAATAAAATGTTAGTAGTTTTAGATTTAAAAGAAGAAAATTATAAAACTCCATCTTTAGCAAACGAAAGAGAAATTGGATTATTAGAAGCTTGTTTAGAAGAAATAAATGAAGCTAAGAAATTAGCTATTGATGGTATTTCAATTGATTTAATAAGTGAACATATTAGAAATGCTTATTTAAAAATATTAGCTTTAACAGGCGAAAATTATGATTTTGATATGGCGAAAGAGATTTTTTCTCGTTTCTGCTTAGGTAAATAATATGATTTTTGACACACATATTCATCTTAACGATGATGCTTTATTAAATGATATAGATAGTTTAATTAATAACGCAAAAGAAAAAGGCGTTAATAAGTTTTTGTGTGTAGGATTTGATATAAATAGTAGTAAAAAAGCAATCGAATTAGCAAATAAATATGATTGTATATATGCAACTATTGGAATTATTCCAACTGAGCATAAACAATATAACGAAAACTCAATTAAAGAATTAGAAGAACTTCTGCTTACTTCGAATAAAATTGTAGCAATCGGAGAAATTGGCTTAGATTATTATTGGGAAAATGAACAAACTATTAAAAATAAACAAAAAGAAATGTTTATTAAACAAATTGAATTAGCTAACAAATATAATTTACCTATTTCAATACATTGTAGAGATGCAATACAAGATACTTTTGATATATTGAAAGTATATAAAGTTAATAATAAAGGTATAATGCATTGTTATAGTGGATCATTAGAATCAGCTAAAGAATTTATTAAGTTAGGTTATAAAATAGCCTTTGGTGGAACATTAACATTTAAAAATTCTATAAAAAGTAAAGAAGTTTTAAAAGGAATACCTTTAACTTCAATAGTTTTTGAAACTGATGCTCCATATTTAGCACCTATTCCTTATAGAGGAAAATTAAATATACCTGAATATATTTATGAAACTGTAAAATATGCCGCTAATCTATTAAATATAGATATAAACGAATTAGAAGAAATTACTTATAATAATTCGCTAGAAATTTTAAAATTAAAATGAAAAGAAAGATTAATGCACTTATAGTTGTTGAAGGAAAAACCGATATAGATTTCTTATCAAGTTTTTTAGATACAGATTTTTATAGTGTTAATGGTAGTGCTATTAATAATAAAGATATAGATTTTTTAAATAATGTATCTTTAACAAGAAAAATTATTATTTTAACTGATCCTGATTATCCTGGTCAAAAAATAAGAGATACAATCAATAAAAATGTTAAAAATAATATTTATAATGCTTACGTAAGAAAAGAATTTTCTATAAAAAATCATAAAGTTGGAGTTGCTGAGTCTACTATCAATGAAGTTAATTACGCTTTAGATAATTTAGTTGAATATAATGATGAAAATATAGAAAAATCTGATTTAAAATTAAATGATTTATATGAGTTAGGGATAATTGGTAATGAAAATAGTTCTATTTTAAGAAATAAATTTGATGATTATTATCATTTAGGGCACTCTAATGGAAAACAATTATTAAATAAATTACGTTTTTTAGGTATAAATAAAGATAAATTGATGGAGATTTTAAAGAATGTTAAGTGAAAAAGAAATTAAAGATTATTTTTTATTAGTAAATTCCCATGCTAAAAAAGAATTAGGACAAAACTTTTTAATAGATGAAAAAGTTTCTTTAGAAATTGCTAATAATTTAGAATTAAAAGAAACTGATTCTTTACTAGAGATTGGTCCTGGATTAGGCGCTCTTACTTGTAATTTAATTGGTAAAACTAATAAATATACAGTTGTAGAATATGATGAAAAATTTGTTAAATTTCTTAACATGAGTTATAGAGATAAAAATATCGAAATCGTAAAAAACAACATATTAAAATATAAAAATTTTTCGTTTAATAAAATAACTGGAAATTTACCTTATTATATTTCTACAGATATTTTAGAATTTATACTTACAAAATTCCCAAATTTAGAAATCGGTGTCTTTATGACACAAAAAGAATTTTTCGAAAGAATAACTACAAAAAACAAAAGAGATAAAGGTCCTATTAATTATTTAATAGAATATTTGTATAACATAAATAAAATACTAGTTGTTCCTTACACTTCTTTTTTTCCGATGCCAACTGTTGCTTCTATAGTTTTTAAAGTTGAGCGAAAACAAGAAAAAGACTTTAGTTTTGCAATGTTTTTGTACAAAATCGCAAGTATTTTATTTATAAATAGAAGGAAAAATCTCGCAAATAATTTAAAATCAATTTTAAAAACTGATGAAATAAATCTTGTTTTGGAAGAAACTAACACCTCAAAAGATTTAAGAGCTGAAGACTTAACTTTAGAAAATTTAGTAAACATAACAAATGTTATATTGAAACTTAAAAATAGAAATTTATAATATTGAATATATGATAGTAAAAGCACACGCTAAAATTAATTTAGCATTAAATGTATTAGATAAAAGAGATGATGGCTACCATAACTTAGAAACAATTATGGTACCACTTGATTTGCATGATAGTTTAGAGATTACAGTTTTACCTAACTTAGATAGTGATGATTTCGTAACTTGTGATGAATGTTCATTAAAAATTAATAAATATAATTTATGCCATCAAGCGATTGATTTATTAAGAAAGCAATATGGTTTTAAACAAAAAATTCGTGTTGATATTCATAAATCTATTTTTATTCAATCCGGATTAGGTGGTGGAAGTTCAGATGCTGCCGCAACTATTAGGGGCATTGTTAAATTACTTAATTTAAAAGTTACTGATAAAGAATTAGAAGAAATTGCTATTAAAATAGGATCAGATGTTCCTTGGTCAATATACGAAAAACCAGCAATTGTTCGTTCTAAAGGCAACGAATTAGAATTTTTCGATACAAAAACTCATGATGAATATGTGTTGTTAATACAACCTCATATGGGATTATCTACTGCTGAAGTATTTAAAGAATATGATAATTATGAACCAATGCCAAATTGTGATATATATAAAGCTAGAGATGCATTTATAAATGATGATTTAGAATCTTTAAAAGATAACGCTATTAATGCATTACAAAGACCTGCTTTTAATATGTTACCTGCTTTAGAAAATTTATATAACTTAGTCAAAGAAGAGAATGTCGATTATTTAGCAATGACTGGTGCTGGAAGTTCTTTATTCTGCTTAATTAGAGATAAAAAGAAAGCAAAAAAATTAGAAGAAAAATATTATAAATTAGGTTATAACGTAGAGTTAACAACGTTTTATAAACCTACTGAAGAAAAGATAAATTTCTTTAAAAAACTTAAAAAATAATAAGGATCCCTGTGAACCCCAAAATTAAAACTTAATTATTGGAGGTTAGCTTTATGAAGATTTCTTTAGAAAAAAAGAGGGAAATTATTTTGGTTGAACACTTGGAATATCACATTCCTTTGTGTTATTTGGCAAGAAAATATGGAA
>JALEXS010000052.1 GCA_022780025.1 Mollicutes bacterium
TATTATTTTACCATATATTACTTATTTTATAAAGAGTTTTGTCAATCTCTTTACAATATATTTATCTATTATTTTATAAATAATATTTATTATAATTGATAAACTTATTGATAATATTAAAACTAATGGTACAATTTTAAAGTATCCTTTGAAAGAAAAGAAATCTATATCTTTGAAATAGTGAAAGTATAAAAAATCATCTATTACTGAGGAATTTAAATACATTCCCAATGATAATTCAGATATTTTACTTATAATTTTACTTATTTTATTTGGTACTTTATTAAGATTTAAATTAATAATAAATATAAATACAAGTGCTGATGTTAACACATTAAAGATACTACCCCAATCATTATATACGCCAAATTTAAAGTAATTTCCTTTTGAAAAATAAAGATTTATTATACTTGATACAATAAGTACTATAATAAATAATAATATATTCAAATATTTATTTAGATCTACTTTATATTCTTTTAAGTAACAACCAATAAAGTAATAAGTTAATGGATATATACTAATCCACCAATCGGGGATTAGTATATATTTAATATTAAATATACCTTGAAACGATGTTAAAACTAACATAGTTAATATTAATACTTGTTTCTGCTTTTTATTTTTTAAATTATTATAAATAAGATTAATAAATGGTATTAATAAAAATAAACCTAAATACATTTTTATATACCAAGAATAGCCTATATCAAAGTTTAAAATACTTTTTATAATATGTCTTATACTAAAAGATTCACCATTGTATATAGCATTATATCCTAAATATATAAATGCATCTAATAAATATATTATTAGTACTCTAAGAACTCCCAAGTAATATTTTTTACTTAATATTTTATTTTTCATTAAATACCCAGTTGTTATTATAAATAATGGTACACATATCATAAATAATGTTCTAAAAATTATTCCAACATACATATTTGTACTATTAATTATATTTTTATACAATCCTGCATTAGCAAAAAAGTGTACTGATATTACAGAAAAAACTGCTATACATTTTATTAAATCTATATTTATATTTCTCTTTTTCATTTCCTACCTCTACCCTAATTTGATTATACTATATTTTTATAGAGTTTTCAAGGTAATAGAAAAGAATATTACATTTTGTCGTAATATTCCTTAATGCAGTCAATTAAATAATTATTTTCTTCACTTGATTTAATTGCTATTCTAATATACTCATTATCGTCAAAACCATTTTTACCATTTAGTACTTTGATAAGTATTTTATTATTGTCTAATAAATATTCAGCTAATTCATTAGATGTACCTTTATTTAATTTAATCATAAAATAATTAGCTTCTGATGAATATACATATATTTCTTTAATCATAGATAATTCTTTATAAAATCTAGTTCTTTCTTCTTTTATATTCTTGCACCCTAAAATATAGTCTTTTTTATATATATTTATTATTTGAAGAAAATACTCTGCGAATGAATTAATGTTCCATACTGGTAAATTATTATTAATAATTTTTATATAATCTTTATTTCCTGATGCCAACACTCCGAGTCTAAGACCTGGTACACCATATGATTTGCTTATACTTTTTATAACAACTAAATTAGAATACTTATTTAATATTTCATCATCTATTAAAGTATAATTATTATCAGCAAAATCTATAAAGGATTCATCAAATATTATTTGTTTGTTTTTTTGTTTTGCTAAATCTAATAATTTTATTACTTCTTCATATTTTAAATGTGAGCCTGTTGGATTATCCGGAGATATTATTATCATGGTATCAACCTCATCTAATTTATTAGCGATTCTATTGAATGATAAGTAATAATTATCGTCCTTGCTATTTATATATAATATTTCACTGTTAGGGAAACATCTAACATACTCATTGAATGATGGTATTGTAAGGCCTATTTTTCCTCCTACAATGTATTTTAGAGTATTAATTAATTCTGCTGCACCATTTCCTATTAAAATATTGTCTTCACTAACATTATCAAACATTCTAGAGGCACATATTTTTTCTATTTTTTGTCCTGAAGGATAATTAAATAAAAGTTCACTATAAAAATATTTCATTTTATCTATCATTTGTTTTGTCGGGAAATAAGGATTAACTAGATAACAATAGTCTTTTATCCCATTAAATCTCCAATAGCCTCCAAATCTTTTGTGGAATAGTTCTAATTTTTCTTTAGTTGTTGGTGCAAAGATTGCTTTAACGATATCATAATCTTGACAATCATCAATCTCATACCAATCTTCACCTGATAATTGTATACCATGTAATTTTACTTCTTTTAATCCACTTATTACTTTTAAAACAAGTTCATAATAATCGTTATTTCCATAAGCTTTAATGTATGACTCTAAAAAAGGTAAATAAAATCTATTAGAAAATTCCTTACTAAATTTATAAATATTTACTGTTTTATAATAATTATCTACATTTTTATAATTGAAATCTTTTCTTTCAACAAATGAATTAATAGTATTATCTTCATCTATTGTAACAACTGTTCCATCCATCCATTCTTCATATTTTGCTATTAAAGCAGCACTTTCATATTTTGAATTGACTAATTTTTTTATTATTGATGTATCATAAATTAAATCTGATTCTAATAATATTGTATCATCTTTAGAAAGATAATCTTTTGCTAAATATAATGAATATATATTATTAGTAGTATCATAAACCTCATTGTAAACATATTTAATATTTATTTTTTTGTCCAATTCATTTTCTTCAATGTATTTTTTTACATTATCACCTTTATATCCTAGTACTAAAATAAAATCTTTTATGTTTGCTTCTAATAAAGCATCG
>JALEXS010000077.1 GCA_022780025.1 Mollicutes bacterium
GATAAACTTATTGATATTGATCAACAAACAAAAAATTTCGAGCCGCTTAACCCTTGAGAGTTATACCATTATTGTTTATTAAACGATAATTACCTACATTTTCAACCGATAAAAAACTACACAAAATTATTGACAATTACATTATTCCACCATTTTTCGCCAGCGAGATTTCAACCCTACTCTTTTTCTTTAATATTTTTAGAATATAGCAATAAATTATCAATCGACTCTTTATTAATGCTTTCAAATACATAATTTAGATAATTTTCAACATTAATATTATTTATTATTGCAGTTTGAATAATAAAAAATAATTTTGTTGTTATGGCCACACCGGCATATAATCACGAGGTTTGAAATATCTTTCTTTGCATGACAAAAGGCTTTACAGCTCTTTCTGCTGTATTATCATTTCATACTTACTTAAGAATCTATTTAATATAAGATTAATTTTTATATGAAAAAAGGCTTAATATCTATTCGTATTAAACCTATTCATTCTGATGTGGTGGAATAAGCGAGGATCGAACTCGTGACCTCATCGTTGCGAACGATGCGCTCTCCCAGCTGAGCTATTATCCCAAAATAATAATGTCGATATTTCTATCGACATTATTTTATTATTATTTTAAACTTGCTTCAATAAATCCTATAAATAAAGGATGAGCTTGTAATGGTCTAGATTGGAATTCTGGATGGAATTGACAAGCTACAAAGAAAGGATGATCTTTAAGTTCAATAATTTCACATAAATTAGTTTGAGGATTTATTCCACTAAAGATAACTCCTCCTTTTTCTTCAAATAATGACTTATATTCATTATTGAATTCATATCTATGTCTATGTCTTTCTCTTATTAAATCTTTCTTATATAAATTATATGCCTTAGTATTTGGTAATAATTTACATTCATATTCACCAAGTCTCATTGTTCCACCTAACTTAATGCCTTTATATTGGTCAGGAAGATAATCAATTATTTTATGAGTTGATTCAGGATTAAATTCTGTTGAATCTGCATCTTTTAAGCCTAATACATCTTGAGCAATTTCAATTAATGAAAGTTGCATACCTAAGCATAATCCTAAATATGGAATGTTGTGTTCTCTAGCGTAACGGATTGCTATTTTTTTACCATCAGTACCTCTAGTTCCAAATCCTCCTGGAACGATAATTCCCTTAACATTTTCAAAGACAATATTAGGATCTTCGTTTTCTAATTTTTCACTATCAACCCATTTTATATTGACTTTTGTATCGAAGACATATCCAGCATATTTTAATGATTCACTAACGCTTAAATAAGCATCATGTAATTTAACATATTTTCCAACTAAAGCGACAGTTACTTCTTTTTTAATTCCCTTGATTTTTTTAATTAAAGCTTGCCAATCTGACATATCTGCAAAGTTTTTGCAATCTAATCTAAGGTGATTTACTATTAAATCATCGAGGTGTTGCTTTTGTAAATTTAAGGCAACTTCATAAATTATATCAACATCTTTTACACTAATTACAGCTTCATCATTGACATTACAGAATAGAGCAACTTTCTTTTTACTACCTTTATCAATATCAACTTCAGAACGTAATAAAATTGCATCTGGTTGAATTCCTAAAGCAGTTAATTCCTTAACACTATGTTGAGTAGGTTTTGTTTTAATTTCGCCACTAGTTTTTAAATATGGAACTAATGTATTATGCATGAAAAAAGTATTTTCATAACCTAATTCTCTTCTTAATTGTCTTATTGCTTCAAAAAATGGAAGGGATTCAATATCACCAACTGTACCACCAATTTCAACAATACAAACATCAGTATCACCTTTAGCATTAAATCCATCATATAATCTTCTTTTAATTTCATTAGTTATATGAGGAATAATTTGAATAGTAGCTCCTAAAAATTCGCCTTTTCTTTCTTTATCTAAAACAGTTGTATAAACTTTACCACTAGTAACACTACTTTCTTTAGTTAAAGAAGTATTAATAATTCTTTCATAATGTCCTAAATCTAAATCTGTTTCAGCACCATCTTTAGTTACGAAAACTTCACCATGTTGATAAGGTGACATTGTACCTGGATCAATATTTAGATAAGGATCTAATTTCATAGAGAATATATTCAATCCTCTTCTTTTTAATAATCTTCCAATACTAGCTGCACTTATCCCTTTACCTAAGCTTGATACAACCCCGCCCGTAACAAATATAAACTTCATTTTACTTTTCATTTACTTTCTTTCCCTTTTTAAACAACTTTATTAATATACTATATTTTCGAGTAAACTTTAATAACTAAAATCATTAATTACTTAAAATTATCTAAATATTAGAAATATTTACTATTTATATTATAGATATATTATTTTTTTAAGGAATATAAAATAATTCCACTAGCAATAGCAACATTAAGTGAATCAATATTATTAATATCAATTTTTAAAACATAATCTGCTATATCAATAATTTCTTTACTTACACCTTGTCCTTCATTTCCAAATACTATTACATATTTTTCGTTATCTTTTAATTTAAAATCTTTTAAATAAATAGAATTATTATTTAACGCTGTAACAATAATCTTGTATCCTTCTTTTTTTAAAGAAATTAAATGAGAATAATCGCTATTAATAATATTTAATTTAAAAATTGATCCTTGAGAAGCTTGGATTACTTTAGGATTATATTTATGAGAAGATCCTTCATCAATTAATATATCAAAATAAGAAAAAGCAAGAGATGTTCTAAATATAGTTCCAACATTACCAGGATCTTGAACTCTATTTAAATAAATTAAAACATTACTTTTAATAGGTTCTTCTTTTTTTAAAGAAATTAAACCAATAATTTTAGAAAATGATTTACCACTACTTAATTTCTTTTAAATTTCTTCAGTAACTATATATTGATCAATTTCTAATCCTTTAATTTCTTTTAAAGTTAAAATTGCTAATAAATAATCTTTAGCTTCATTAACTAAATGTTCACCTTCAATTAAAGCTTTATTCTCTTTTTTAGAAAAAGATGTATCTTTTAATTTATTTAAATATTTAATAAATTCATTTGTGTTACTAGTAATAGTTTTAATCATTTTACAATCCCTCTTCTTAATTTCTTATCTATATAATCATAATTTGGCATATACTTATAAACTATTTTATAAAACCCATCTTGATGATTTCTTTCTTTATCATGAGCAAGTTCATGAATTATAACACTACTTATAATTTCTTCACTATAATGTATTAAAACTAAGTTCAAAGAAATCCTATTATTTTTAAGACTATTACAACCATATATTGATTTAAAAAACCCTAGTTTTAAGTTATAAACCCTGCTAATCTCTATTATTTTTCTATATTTTTCAAGTAATGAATAGAAGTAAGGAAAGGCTATTTTCTTGATTTTTTTATAAAAATCTTCTTTATTTTTATATAGAATATAATGACCTAAAACATTAATAAATCCATCTTCAAATTTAATAAATTCACCTAAAATATATATACCATCATCTTTAAAAAAGGCATTATCAGGTACTTTTCTTTTTATTAATCCTTTAGCAAATTTATTTAATCCTTCTATAAATTTATCTATGCCTACTCCATAAGGAGAAGAAATAACAAATTTATCGTCTTTATATTTATAGATTATATTTTTAATTCTTTTATAAGTAACTATTACTTCATATTCTTTATCATCTAATTTATATATAAATTTATTATTCATAAGATTAATTATATATTAATTAATCTTTATAGTCTAACCATAAACCGTTATGTAATCGATGTAATTCTTCAGTAACTAAAAACCATTTAATAACGCTATTTCTATTAGGATAAAATTCTATAAATTCTCCTTTAACAAAAGTATAAAATCTAGAACAATCAGTACACATACCATATGTAGGAGTATCTAATAAAGATATCTCAAAATTAAATTCTTCATTATTTCTTATACCTTTAAAATGAATTCCATTATGATCTATTCTTAATATACCTTTACCTTCAATATTAGATGTTTTTTGATCTTTTAAAAATTCATATTTAGGTAAAAAACCTATTTCTACTTCATCTTCTAAATAAAAATTATCATCTAATATTTCTTTTTTAACATCATTTCTTTGATTATCAAATAAATTAGCTGGAGTAATATCTAAAATATTTCCATCTTTATCAATTAAATTATAATAATTATCCATCTTTAATTTATATCCACAACTTGGACAACTTAATGAATTATTATCACTAACCATCTTAAATTCTTCTCCACAATGAGGACATTTATATATTAATTGATGTAAATTCTTACATATTTCATTTGATTTATAATATATTTTCTCTATTTTATTAAATTCATAATCGTTCATTCTTATTTCTTTATTTAATATATCTGTGATTTCTTCATTAGATAATTTAGCTAAATCTTCATCGTTAAATAATTTCTTATAAGTAACTTTAACTTTTCCTAATCGATCTTTAATATTATATTTAGGACTTGTTAAATAACCCCCATCGATATGAGCCATATATACAGGTACTTTTAAAAATTTTAATAATTTAGAACTACCTAAAGCAACTGGTTGAGAATGTCCACTAATAGAACTCATTCCTTCTAAAAATATACATACTCGACCACCTTTATTAATAACTCTTTTAACTTCAGTAATAGTATAAATATCAGGTGTAAAATTCTTTTTAGGTATAACTTTTAATAATTTAAATATTCCATGTAAATGACTTCTAAAAAATTCATTATAACCTGCAACAAAATTTAAAGTTTTAGGAAGTAAAGGGACAGCAGTAAATATATAATCTAATCTACTAGCATGATTTGATATTACTACAAATGGTCCTTTTTCTTTTTTAGGATTATCAATAAATTCATATTCTAAATGATATTTCTTACTAACAGTAAATTTCCATAAATAACCTAATAGATTATAAATAAATTTATTAGGAAGAGATATTCTTCTACTATGTAATTCTTCTTCAATTGTTTTCTTCATAATTATACCTTTTAATTAACTATATATTATTATTAAACTATTTATTTTTAAAAGTAAAATAAAAGTTATTAGACTAGCTAATAACTTTTATAAATTATTTAAATATTAATATTTAATATTATTTAATTGAACCAATAGAAGTTTTATTGACATCATAAACTTCAATAGTTAATGATTCATCATCAATTAAGAAACATTCAAATTTATATGTTAATTTATCTTTATCAAATGTTAATTTAACTTCTTGCCACTCAAATTTGAAGAAAGTATCAGTAGAAATATAAGCTAATGTAGTAATAATTTCAGAATCATCGATTAAATAATTATAATCATCAATTTTAGTAGCTCCAATTGTATTGATATTCCAATAAAGATCAGCAAAACTATTTACACAATCAAATACATCGTATTTTGTATTACCAGCATCAGTCTTATAAACATCACCAATAATTACTTTACCAGTATCTTCTTCATATAAAAATTCTTTTACAGGATCTCCAGTTTTTTCTACAATTAATCCAAAATCACCAGCTGTATCATTACTTTTTGTACCATAATATGCATTATAAGTAAATTTAGAAATAGCTACAAAATTACCATCATAACCACTTTCTTTAACTTTATAATTAGTAGTAATTTTAACTGTATAATTTCTCATATTTTTTAAAGATTGCAAGTAAGAAAATACTGTGTCAGTTTTACTAACTCTAATTTTTCCTTTATCATGATCTCTAAAAAAGAAATCAAATTCAGCAGGAATTTTAGTAGTATTTATATCACTAAAAGTCATAACACTAGCTTGTCTAAGTCCAGCGGATTTTTTAAAATCTATGCAGAACTCAAGTTTTTTTTCAGAATTTAATGAAAAATACATATCATTAACATTACTAAATTCATATCCATTATTTGATCCAGAAAGAACATAACCAAACATTTGATACATTACTTTAGCATCATCTGAATTAAGATTTGCGATATATAATTTATCATCAGTTAAACTATAATCTTTAGCAGATAAACTTAAATCAGCTAAACTAAATGTTACATTTTCATATAATCCATGAGTGTATTCACCTGTAGTAGGATCTTGATCATAATAACCATAAGTAATTAAATTATTAGTTTTACCATTAACTTTAATACTATATATACCGATATCATCTTCAATATAAGCAGTATAAATATCTTTACTACTATCACCAAAATTATAAGCATAGAATTTAGGCATAAACCATTGATTTAAAGAACCTAAATCATCTTCAATATGAAGGGTATAATTACTATTTTCTTTTAAAGAAGAAACTAAAGTAAATAAATCTTCTTCTTTTTCTTGTCCATTATTATTACAAGCAACTAATCCTCCACTAATTAAAGTTAATAAACTAATTTTAGATAGTTTCTTTATAACATCTATACGCATATGTCTCATCTCCTTCATATTCATCTTCATATATAAAACTTACCTTAAATGAACTAATATCTTTATTATCTAATACAATTGATAAATCATTAAAATAACCTTTATTAGAATATCCAGTTCCAATAAGATTAATCTTACCTCTACTTATAGTATATTGGAAATTAAAGCTATCATAAATTGTAGTAGCAGAGCTATAAATATTAACTACACCAGTATTTGTAGTTGCTTCTTCTTTAAAAGTAACTACAATCTTATTTAAATAACTACTTCCATAAATAGAAGTTCCAACAAAAGTATTTGAAGTTAAGATATTTCTAATTTGAGCATCAGTTAACTCTTGAATAATAGTAACTTCTTTACTTGTATTTAAAGTTGGATGTGATTCACTTGTAATTAATAAAGTAACTTTAACTGTTTCAGTAATAGCTTCTTTAATAGGTTTAAGAACATAATATCCATAACTATTTTTATTTAAAGTAGCATATTTATTAGATTCTTCACTTAAAGTAACTACTAAATCATCATAAGCTCCAGTAGGATCAACATTAACTTTAAAATTCATTGTTTCGTTACTTGCCATTGTTTCTTTAAAATCACTAGAGAATTTAATACCAGTAGCTTCTCTATAATTAACTTTTAAAGTATAAGTTTTAGTAACATTTTTACTTTGTAAAGTAATTACTGATTCACCAGCACTATCAGCCATTAAACATAATTTATTTTCAGCAACTCTTAATACATCTTCATTACTACTACTTATAATATTTACTCTATCAATAGATGTTGATGCATCACTTGGTGTAAATTGATTAACACTAAAAACAACAGCATCACCAACATAGAAATTAGTACCAGTTTCACCAGTAGCATTATTTCTAAAAGTAACTTCAAAATCAGTGTAATAGAAATTATTATAATCGATCTTAGGATTATCTTCTTTACCCTTTTCACCTATTTCATAATTTAAATTAATTTTATAATATTCATAAGGTTTAGCATTATTAATAACATTAAAGTCATCATCTAAATCACTACTATTATAAGCATTATAATCATAGACAACTTCTTTAAAATTATGATTTTCGAAATTAATAGTTAATCGATATGTTTCCTTTGTTGTAGTACTCTTTTTATTAAGAGCTAATGTAACTTTATCTTCACTAGCAGTAATACTAGTAAATGGGGCATTACTTGAATTCAAAAATTTTGCATCAAGAATTTCATTTTGTAAAAATTCACCAAATCCATAACTATATTTAGTATAGTAAGTTTCAGCATAAAACGCCATTAATCCAGTCATCTTATTAGCGCTATTTAAACTAATTTCACCAGTATAATCACCTATTTTTTGATAATTTTTATTGGAATCATCAGTTGTATTTTTAACAGTATATAAATATTTATTATCATTACCATAATATAAAGTGTATGATTCATTATTAAAATCTTTAATATTGTTATAAATATGATCATCATAGGCACTAAAAGAATTAGTAAATGTTTTTTCTTCTATATTCTTAGTTTTAATTGTATAAGAGAAATTACCTTTATTAACATCTTTAATTTCGTTAATTCTAGCAACTCCAACTTCACCTAAATATTTATCATTTTTGACTTCATATTCTTTATTAGAAACTTTAACTTCATATACTAAATCACTAACATTGCTATTAGCTGGATAAGATATAGTTAATGTAGATGTGCCACTAGTTAAACCTTTAACTAAACCTGTTTCACTAACACTTAATACACTAGTATTACTAGAGATAAATCTTAATTCTTTATTAGTAATATTAGATGGTGAAAAGGTCACATTTATTTGAATTTCCTCGTTAATCCCAATTATTTTTCTAGAAAATGAAGAATCAATACTAGTAGCTAAAATGTCTCCAACTTTAATATGTATTGTGGTGGAAATTTTCTTTCCACCACTAATAACTAAGTCAGTTTCACCTTTTTGAAGACCCTTAATTTCTAATTTATCTTTATCAAAACTTATAATGGATTCATCATAAGTAAACTTTAATTTTGATAAATCGTAATCAATAGGATCTGTGGTTATTTTAAAAGTATCTTTTTCGTCGATAGCAATATTAATTTCTTCTTTATCTGTAGTGATAGTTTTCAAACTATCTACTACTTCATTGCTACTACAAGATGTTAAGCTAGAAAAAGCTAAAGTAGATAATAATAAATTACTTAAGATTAAAAAACTATATTTTCTTTTCATATTTTTAATTATTTAGCATTAAAGAGTAATGTAATAGTTACGTTAGTAGATATATTGAAATATGTATATTTGCTATTAGTTGAAGTAACTTTATAACTCTTAATCTCTTCTCCAGTATCACTATTTGTAATTTGAATAGTAAATGTTCCATTTGATAAATCACTAGAATTAATATCAGCAATTACATAAAGTTGTACGCCAGATTTGATACTAAAATCATCACCAAAATCAACAGCACTATAAGTTGAACTTGTATCACTAACAATTAACTTAGAACTATATTCATTTTGAGTAACTTTTACACTATTTAATTCAGTTAAAGTTGTATATGTTAAGCTAAATGTAACATCAGCATCTGGTAATGTAATTCGAGCATAATCACTATAATAACCAAATTTATAAGATTCAGTTTTTTCTACACCATCTAAATTATATGTATAAGATAATGTAAAGTCTTCATTACTATTAAGATAATCTAATTTACAATCTACTAATCTAACATAGATAGTATCATTAGCAAAACCAGTTGAAATTTCATTAGCGCTATATGAAGATGAACTATCATAAATTTTAAATTTATTTGCATTTTCTCCAGTTTTTAATAAATTTCTAGTAACTTTTTCAACGATATCAAATTTAATACTTACTGCTGAATTAGGCATTTCAAAACTAACATATAAACTGTTATCTCCAGCATCATTAGACTTTGTAGCTATTTCTTTATTTGTTGTTAAATTTGTTACAATAGCTTTAGTAAAATATCTAGTTCCTTTGCTATTATCAATAGAACTAATTTGTAAATTAATGGTATGTCCAACATAGCCTTTCTTAGTTGAACTTATATCAGTTTCATAATTATCTTTAAACGATGTAACTTCATACCATTCAGTATGTTCATTAACAATTGTAATATCAAATTTTTCTTCTTCATTATAAGTAGGAGTAATTTTAAAATCTTCACTTGGATTTACTAAAGTATAGTGAGTATTATCAACTTTAGTTATAGTTCCTTTAGTAGTTTGTAAATTTTCTACACTAAATCCATTACTTGGAGTAATTAAAATATTTAATGTTTCACCACTATTAACTTTATCACCGCTATTAACTTTATTATTATACATATCTGTAATAGTAAAAGTCTTAATAGCTTTACTTGAATTATCAAAAGTTAAAGTTGATGCAACAACTTCACTAACATTTACATTAAGAGTTACATTAGTATTAGGCATAATAAATGAATATTTACTTGCACTATCACTAGCTTTAGTAACGACTGTGCCATCACTTAATGTTACTGAATCAATTTTATAACCAACTTTCCTATAGATATCAAATGTAACTTCTTCGCCACTAGCAAAATAAGTCTCATTTAATCCAGAAAGTGTATATCCTTGAGGTGCTTGCTCATGTGTTAATGAATATAAAACGTCGAATTCACATATAATTTTAACTTCTTTAGCTTCACTTGGAATTGTAAATTTATATTTACTACCAGAATATAACGTTGCTTCTAAATTCTTATCGTTTACAAAAACATGTTTTAATCTATAGCCATCTTTAGCTTTAATTTCAACGTAAACATCAGTACCTGATGTTGCTTCTGTTATTGTTTCACTTGAATATGAACTTTTAAAGAATTTAACACTTTCGATTTTATCATTAGGTTCATAAGTTAAGGAAGTCAATACGCCTAAATTAAAAGTAAAAGTAAGATCTTGAGCTGGCATTGTAAAACTTAAAACATTGTTATATGAATCCCAATTAAACGAAACACCTGTTGTGGATCCATCAGCTAGTGAATAATTTTTAACAACATAATTTGGATAATATGAATTAACAAGAGTATATCCTGCTTTAGGCGTTACGCCTAATTTAACTTTACTTCCAACTGTACAATCAGCATATTCTCCAGTAACTTCAACATTATCAATATTAGTTATATTAACTTTTTTAGTACCAGGCTTTGTTGAATTAACTTTGACTTGGATTACATCTCCAGCTTTTGCATTATAGATTGGAAACGTGTAGTAATCTTTACTTGTATCATAACTCATTGTTGTGTCTCTACCGCCACTAATAGAATAAGTAACGCCACTTGTACTTACTAAAACGCCAGTATTTGTAACAACATAAATATTCATTGTTCTATAATTATATTCACCACCTAAATCATATTTTCCAGATTTAATTCCAAATATCTTGTAATCACTAGAAATTTCTGGAAGTTCAACTGTTACAATATTAGCTCCTTCAGTTTCTGGATCATTTTCTTCAAACGGACCAACAATTATCTCAACATCGCTTGAAGGCATATTGAATTTTATAGTACCTGTAGTAGTTGTTTCGTCTAAAGTAGCCATTACTAATTCATTATTAATATAAGCACCATAACTATATTTTTTATCAGAATATTTAAAAGAAAAACTTACTTCACTAGCTTCATCAAATTTACTATCTTTGCTAACGCCAGTAATTTCGCTTACTTTTCCAACACTTAAAACTTTAGTTACAGCATATTTTGTAACGACTTTATGACATTCACCATTAATAGCAACATCAGTTTTAGGCATAATGAATGTATATTCTTCGCCTTCTTTAGTTTCAGTTAAATTAACTCCTTCAGTTGTAGAAGTTAAAGAATCAAAAGCATATTTATCTTCTAAAGTAACTTTAACTGTAATTTCTTTACCTTCAATACCGGAGGTAACTTCTTCACCTTTATAAAAGAATTTAGCGCTCATTCCATTAGTTCCAGTAAATGCTAAATTGTGAGTAGGAATAGCTTCATCTTCTAATGCTAAAGTAACATTATTATCAATCATTAAAAAGCTATATTCTTCGCCTTCTTTAACAGTATTTAAAGTAACATCACTACTAGTTAAACTCTTAAATTTACGATCATCTGTTGTATTTTCAATAAAAACATTAACAGTATCGCCTTTTTTAGCTTCAGTTACACTATTTTCACCAACTTTAAAAGTAACATTAAATCCATTAACAGTATTAACACTTAATGTTTTATTTTCATAAACTTTATCAGTTAAAGTAGCGCTAATAGTAACATCTTCTTCACCCATAACGAATGAATATTTGCTACCTTTAGAAATAACTTCAACACCTTCTTCACTATTATTAACTAATACTTTATCAAGTACTTTTTCTGTATTAGTTACACTAACTGTAATAATAACAGTATCGCCTTTTTTAGCTTCAGCTACATCAGTAGCTATACTATAATCATTACTTGTTTCACAATTAACTTTGTGTGCTTTTTCTACTACTCTAGTATTGTCACAAGATACTGAAGTCATTGCTAAGCCTAAGGTAGAAAATAACAATGCACTTGTTAATAAATATTTTCTTTTTTTCATGAAAAAAATCCCCCAACTTTAATGATTATAGAATAGAAATTATTTTTGTAAAGGGTAAAAATTAAGATTTTGGAAATAATCGATAATTATTAAATGACAAACTAAACGCAATTTTTAAATTACCTTTTAATAAGTTAAAATAAAAGTGTCTTCTTTGCTGAAAATAGGAGGTTAAAAATGAAAAAAGACACAAAGA
>JALEXS010000038.1 GCA_022780025.1 Mollicutes bacterium
TGATAAAGTCAATAAATTTTATACCAATAAAGTCACTAAAAAATATACCGTTTAATTTTCGATAGCTGATAAATACTGACTTACCTCCTTTGTTCTATATGATGGTCCATTAATCGTTATTAAATGAGAATGATGTAAAAATCTGTCGAGCATTGCATTTAATGACATTTTATTTCCTGGAAATATTTTAGACCATTCTGGTAAGTTATAATTTGTCGTAAGTATAGTTGAGTGTTTTTCGTATCTCATCTGTAACAATTGAAATAAATCATTGCTTTCTTCCTCATTTAAAATATCATGTCCAATTTCATCGATGATTAGAAGTGAATAAGAAGCGAAATGTTTTAAACGCCTTTCTAGAGTATTTTCTGATCTAGATTTTTTTAATTGCCATACCAAATCTTTACAACTAATGAAATACGTTAATTTACTATTTTTCGCAACTTCAATTCCTATTGCTGTAGCTAAATGTGTTTTTCCAGTTCCTGGCGTTCCAAAAAATATTATATTTTCATTTTTATTCAAAAATTCTAAAGTACAAAAATTTAAAATTTGTGATTTATTTAAGGATGGTTGAAAATCAAAATCAAAATCGGACATAGTTTTAATAAAAGGAAAATGTGATACCTTAATTGCAGCTTTATAAACATTATCTTTTTTAAACTTTATTTGTGAAGAAATTAAGTAATCAATAGCCTCAATAAAATTTATTTCATTGTTATTAATTTTCTTTGAAATTCCCTCTAAATTTTCTAAAAACCCTTCTAAACCCAAATATTTCATCTTATTTATTAAAGTTTCATAATTAATAAATTCGTTCATTTTTAATCTCCTGAAGTCTTGCTAATCTCGCTAAATTGTTTTCAACTCTTATTTTAAAATCGTCTATTGTTTCGTTTTTCATTTTTGCAATGTTGTATAAACCTGAAGTGTAATGAATCCCAAATTTATATTTTTCATATGTGCAAATTAGTTTTAAACACGAATTGTAAATATAAATATTTTTTTCTGTTTCCCTTATTAATACTTTTTTATTAATATATTCTTTAGGGACACCATATTTTGCGCCTTTAAAGTCTATTAATGATGATATATTTACTATTTTTTCAACTAAATCATTAATATAACTTTTCAAGATATTTATATTCGGCAATTTATTGAGTGTCTCTTTTTCTTTTTTAAAGAGAAAATATGGTGCAACCTTTAATTCACTATTTATTTGATAGTTTGATTGGCTTAATATTTCCTCAACACCGTTATATAGATCGCTTTTATTTGTAAACTTATAATCGTAAGGGTTTAGCCAATTTTGATATTTATTTGACACTTCGACTTTGCCCTTTGTATAAGCGTGTCTAGTTTTGCATAATACCAGTTTAACTCCTAAATCTTTAAAAAATTGCGATACAGTCGGATGAATGTACTTTTTATTACCTCTAATCGATACTATTGAAGACATATTATCTGTTAGTGCGATTGAAGGAAGTCCACCTAAATTAATAACTGTGGAAATAAAGCATGATTTCATTTCTTGTTCAGTTAAATTTTCAGCAATTTTGTAATAATGATATCTTGAATAACCAAGAGTGGCACTCCACAAATTAAATTGAACAAGTTCACCATTTGACAAATGTAGAGACAGTTTCTCAACCCAATCAAATTGAAGTTGTTCACCTGGAGGAGTTTCATATCTATATCTAGCTACAAATCGTTTTCCATCAATTTTAGAATCTTTATACCACCTATTTATATATTGTTTAAAATTTGAATATGATTTTAATAAATCAAACGATGTTCTATTTAGTAGTGACATATAAATAGACTTTATTGAATCGCCTTCTTTTAGTCTTTCTTTAATTTCCGTTTCGTAGTCAATTATTAAAGATTTACGTCGCTTCCTTTTCGAAGGTCCGTTTTTAATTGCTTCATAGTGTCTTGAAATTGTGTGGCGATCAACACCATATTTTCTACCTAATTGTGTAAAGTTAATACTTTGATGTTTCATAATTTTTCTTTCCAGTTCAGTATCTAATTCATCTAATATCATAGAAAAATCCTCCTACGATATTATATGATATTGGTACATTTTTCGATGACTTAACTGGTACAATTTATTATGACCCTATCAA
>JALEXS010000064.1 GCA_022780025.1 Mollicutes bacterium
TGATGATATAGACAAAACTTATAACGTAAACTTAAACAGTTTTACACTTCAAACTAGAAAACTTCTTGCAAATATGATTTTCGGAAGTAATACTTAATTGTATTTAATTTTAGGGAGACCTACAACAAAGGGACACAATCCTTGTAGAAAAAAACATTTTATTGATAAAATTTCTTTAAATTTTTCTTAAAAACTGGCTATAAATTTTAAAAAGCCTGCAAAACCCTATTATTTTACTAAATTCTTATTTTAAGAAAGAATTTATAAGAAAATTATAACTTTTAATATTTTAAAGTTTATCTCTTATTTTTAATCGATAATAAAGCATAATTAGAATTAATATTAAATATTAATTTAATGGTTTAAGAAACTGAATAAAATAGTTATAATAATATAGATTGTGAGGAATTAAAAAAATGAAAAAAGTAATGGCAGTTAATGCTGGAAGTTCAAGTTTAAAATTTAAATTATACGAAATGCCTGAAGAAAGTGTAATTTGTTCAGGAATTGTAGAAAGAATAGGTTTTGATGATGCAATTTTCCAAATTAAATATAATGGCGAAAAGCATGTAACAGTTCAACCAGTTAAAAATCATAGTAAGGCAGTTGAATTATTATTAAATGCATTAATCAATTTCAATATTATTAAGAGTTATGATGAAATAAAAGCTACTGGACATAGAATAGTTCAAGGCGGTAGTTATTTCTCAAAAAGTGCAATTATAAATGAAGACACTTTAACAAAAGTTAGAGATTTAATACCTTTATCACCACTTCATAACCAAGCAGAATTAGTTGGTATTGAAGCATTTATGAATGTCTTACCTAATACTCCAGGTATTTGTGCTTTTGATACCGCTTTCCATCAAACAATGGCTGAAGAGGATTATACATATGCAATACCTTATGAATATAGCGAACAATTTAAAATCAGAAGATATGGTGCACATGGTACTTCACATAAATATTTAAGCGAAAAAGGCGAAGCATATTGTGAAAACGGTAAAGATAGAATGATTATTTGTCACTTAGGAAGTGGCGCTTCTATTACTGCTACAAATCATGGTAAATGTGTCGCAACTAGTATGGGTCTTACTCCATTAGGAGGAATAATGATGGGTACTAGAACCGGTGATTTAGATCCAAGTGTATTTAATTATTGTGTAAGTCAAACTGGTAAAACTAGTGAACAAATTTATCAAGAATTTAATAAAAAAAGCGGTTTATTAGGTGTTAGCGGCATTTCTAGTGATGCTAGAGATATCATGGAAGCATGTAATAAAGGTGATAAAAGAGCTATTCTCGCAAGTAAATTATGGGCAAGAAGAGTTGCTGATTTCATCGGTCAATATTATGTAAGACTTGGCGGTTGTGATTTAATTATCTTTAGTGCTGGTATTGGCGAAAATAGTGCAGAATTTAGAAAACTTGCTTTAGATAATATTAAAGAAGCTTTCAATGTTAAAATTGATGAAGTTAAAAATAATGAAACACACGGAATTGAAAATGTAATTTCAACCCCTGATAGTGCTATTAAAGTAGTTGTAATACCAACCGATGAAGAGGTCATGATTGCTCGTGATGCTTATAACATGTTATTAAAATAGGTAAAAGAAATGAATACATACATTAAAACAGAAGCTAAAAAATTTAAAAACGAATACGATATTCTATCAGATAAGATAAAAGAATTTGATAGAATCGCTATTTTTAGACATATCGCTCCAGATTTTGATGCATTAGGAACTCAATTTGGATTAGCAACATTTATTAAAGATAATTTCCCTAATAAAGAAATTGTTATTTTAGGTGATAATCACGACGTTTTTACAGGAAAATTATTTCCTGAAACTGATAGAGTTAATGACGCATGGTTTGATCAACCATTTTTAGCTATTATTGTTGATGTCGGTGATAAAAAGCGTATCGCAGATCCTCGCTTTGAAAGAGCTGCTTTTAAAGTGAAATTAGATCATCACCCTGAAACTGATAAAATATTCGATGTTTCTATCGTTGATACTTCTCTTGCTGCTGCTAGTGAATTAGTTACTAATTTTATTTTGATGCAAAAAAAATATGTTTTAACTAGATTAGCTGCTCAATATTTATATATTGCTTTAGTTGGTGATAGCGGAAGATTCCAATATTCCTCTACTACTGCTCATACATTTGCTATTGCTAGCGCTCTTGTTGAAACCGGAATTAACATAAGTGAAATCTATGGAAAAATGTATTCCAAAAAGATAAGTGATTTAGATATTATGAAATTTATCTTAAATACATTTAAAATTTCACCAAAGGGCGTTGCATATTACGTTTTAACAAACGAAGATTTATTAAAACTTGGTATCTCCTGTGATAGAGGCAAAGAAAACGTTAATTTATTTTCTAATTTAGAAGGCGTTAATATTTGGTGTTCTATTACTGAAGACGTTACTGAACCATGCTTTAGAATTTCTATAAGAAGTAGAAATTATACTATTAATGGTGTTGCTACCCAATTTAAGGGTGGCGGACACGCTCAAGCTGCAGGAGCACAAATCAAAGATTTATCTGAACTTCCTCAATTTATAGAAGCATTAGAAAGTTTGATACAATAATTTAATATGGATTTCATCCCTCTTCATTTAAATAGTGGCTACTCATTTTTACAAAGTGGAATCCTTTTCAATAAACTATCGAAAAAATTAAATGAACTAAATTACAAATATGTTGGTTTAACTGATTTAAACGTTTTATTCGGTTTCCCTTCTTTTAATGAGGAAATGATAAAAAACAATATTAAACCTATTTTTGGGATGGATTTAAAAATTAATAATGATCTCTTTTCACTTTTTGTTCAAAACGAAATTGGGTATAGAAATCTATGTGTTATTTCAACATTTTTAGAAAAAAGAGATGGGATTTGCAGTGATTTTTCAGAAATTAAGGACTTTTTAGATGGATTAATTTGTGTTATTTCGACAAAAAGTAGTTCTTCTTTTGAGCATGTTAATCAAGACTTATTTGAGAAATATATAAAAGACATTTCATCTAAATTTAATAATTTTTATATTGGACTAGAAATATATGATTCTTTTGATATTTCAAAAGCTAATCTAATAAGAGAATTTGCATCTTCTTATAAAATAAAATGTATTGCTTATCCAACAATAAAATACATCAATAAAGATGATTATTTAACATTAGGCATTTTAAAATCAATTTCTGAAGATACAGGTATTGAAACGATTATTGATGAAATTCCTCGTAATTTATATTTAAAAACTGATGAAGAAATTAGACTTTTTTATCAAGACAAAGAAGTTTTAGAATTAACAAATTTAGTTAATTTAATTGATTTTGAGTTTAATACTAAAAGGGGTGAATTATTACAATTCACTGAAGATCAATCAATTTCAAGTAAAAACCTTTTAAAGCAAAAAATATTAGAAGGTCTTAAAAAACATAAAATAAATTTAGAAGAAAGGCCTAACTATAGAGCAAGACTTAATAAAGAATTCTTAATTATAGATAAAATGGGTTATTGTGATTATTTTTTGATTGTCCAAGACTATGTTAATTTCGCAAGAAATAATAATATTCCTGTGGGCCCAGGTAGAGGTAGTGCTGCAGGAAGTTTAGTCTCATATTTATTAAATATCACTGAAGTTGATCCATTAAAATTCGATGATCTTCTCTTTGAACGTTTTCTTAATCCAAATAGAAAATCAATGCCTGATATCGATATAGATTTTAGTGATCAAGAGCGTGATAAGGTCATTGAATATATAATTAATAAATATGGAACAAATAGAACAGCTAGGGTTATTGCTTTTCAAACAATAGGCGCTAAGCAAGCATTAAGAGATGTAGGTAGAGTTTTCCATTATCCACAAATCGATATTGATCAGCTCTCTAAATCAATTCCAAATAATTTTAACCAAAACAACTATAATTTGGATTTATGTGCTGAAAAAATCCCTGCTTTTAAAAACCTTATTAAAGATAAAAGAAATTATGAAATTTTCGAAAGAGCAAAATTAATTGAAGGATTCCCTAGACAAAAAGGACTCCATGCTGCTGGAATTATTATAAATAATAAAAGCTTAATTAATGTAATGCCTCTAACTCCGTTAGATTTTACTTCTTTTACTACACAATATGAAAAAGATTTTTTAGAAAAACAAGGTTTTCTAAAAATGGATTTGCTTGGTTTAACCGCTTTAAGCACAATTCAAAGAACTCTTACATTAATAAAACATTATAAAAATATTGATATAAAAATGTCTGATATTCCTTATGATGATCCTAAGGCATTTGAATTATTAAGAAACCAAATTACTATGGGAATATTCCAATTAGATACTAGCGCCGCAAAAAAAGGAATTAGTTATGTTAAGCCTTCTGCTTTTAAAGATGTTGTTGATTTATTAGCTTTAGATCGTCCTGGCCCTATGGAACAAATACCACTATATTCATTACGTAAAGAAGGTAAAGCAAGCGTTTCATATTTAGATAAATCACTTATTCCAATATTAAAAAATACTTATGGCATTATTATTTACCAAGAGCAAATTATGCAAATTGCTAGGGTTTTTGCAGGGTTTTCGCTTGCAGAAGCAGATATTTTTAGACGTGCCGTTAGTAAAAAACATAAAGATGAGTTAATAAAATTGAGGGAAGACTTTTTTAAAAAGGCAAAAGAAAAAGGTCATTTAGAAACTACTATAGAAAATATATTTAATTTAATTCTTAAATTTGCAAGTTATGGTTTTAATAAGTCTCATTCAGTAGCTTATAGTATGATTAGTATGAGAATGGCTTATTTAAAAGCTTATTATCCATTAGAATTCTATTGTTCTATTCTTGAATCTCAATATGGTAATAATGATGCTAAATTTTCTAAATATGTAACTGAAATTAAAAAGATGAAAATTAATATAGAAATTCCTGATATTAATAAATCTTCATTAAATTTTTTAATTGATGACAACGCATTATTAATGCCATTAGCTAATATTAGTGGTATGCCTTCTAAAGTATCTATTTCAATAATTAACGAAAGAAATGCTCATGGAAAATTCAAAAGCTTTTTAGATTTTATAATTAGAATGTTAAATACACCTGATAAAATTACAGAAATGCAGATTAATAAGTTGATTGATGCTGGATGTTTTGATAATTTAAATCCGAATCGTACTCAACTTCGTGTTTCTTTACAAAGTGCGCTTCAATTTGCATCAAACTGCATCTTAAAAGAAGGTAGTCTCTTAGAAAATTTTGGACTTTCTTATAACTATATAGAAATTGAAAACGATAGAAAAGATAACTTAAAAAGAGAATATAATGTTTTAGGGGTAGCAATTTCAGATAGTCCATTTAATCATCTTAAAATGCCAGGCAATATTAATATTACCCCATTTCAAGATTTATCTAACGCTAAGAAATACACGGTATTAGGAATTATAAAAAACATAAAAGTCATCAGTATCAAAAATGGCCCTCACAAAGGTGAACCAATGGCATTTTTAGATATATATGATGAAAACAATGATTCTTTATCAATAACATTATTTAGTTCGCTTTATGCGATTTATCAACATGTATTAAAAATAGATAAACCAATTATTTGTAAAGGTACATTTGAAGACCGAGGCAATGGTAAAACCAGTTTAATAGCTGATGAATTAATATTTATAGAGGAGGAATAAAATATGCCAAAAATTATTGTAATTGATGGAAACTCACTTCTATTTAGATCATATTATGCAACATATAATCCTGTTCCAGATAAAATAATGAAAAATCATGATAATATACCAACTAATGCTTTATTTGCATTTTCTAACATGATATCTAATTTATTAAAAGAATTAAAAAAAGGTGATGGAATCTTTGTTGCTTTTGATGCTGGAAAGCATACTTTTAGACATAAAGAATTTGCTGAATATAAAGCAAATAGACCACCTTGTCCAGAGAATTTATTAATTCAAATGCCTATTGCTAGAGAGTTTTTAAATTCTTTAAATATTAAATATTATGAAGACGAAAACATCGAAGCTGACGACATTGCTGGTAATATTGCAAAAAAAGCTGAAACTTTAGGATATAGTGTTGATATTTACACAAGTGATAAAGATTATTTGCAATTAATAGATGATAAAATAACCATAAAATTAATTAAAAAAGGCTTAAAAGATATAAAAAATATGACTCCACAATCTTTTGAGGAAGAATGGGGATTCAAACCAATCCAAATTGTTGATTATAAAGGGTTAATGGGTGACCCAAGCGATAATTTAAAAGGTATTCCAAAGGTTGGCGATAAAACAGCAAAAAAATTAATTGTTGAATACAACACCTTAGAGAATATTATTGAAAACGCTCCAAACTTTAATTCCAAAGTTGGAGAGTCTATTGTCGAAAATAGTAAAAATGGATTAATGTGTAAACATTTAGCCTACATTAAAGTAGACGATGATCTTCCAATAAATATCTCAGACATTATTTACGAAGGTTATAATTTTGAAACAATTAATAATTTCGCTAATAAATATGATTTACGTACACTAATAAATAAATTACCACTTCAATTAAGACAAAAATCAATTCACAATCATAAAGTTTCTTTTAAAGAAATTGATAATGATGAAATAAATAAAATTGTATTTAACCAAAATATTGGATTATCAGTTGACATTGATAATGATAATTATCATGATGCTGCACTTCTTGGTGTTTTAATTACAACTAACGATGAAACGTATTATATTGCAAAGGAAAATTTAAAAAATAATAATATATTATTAATGTTAAAAAATAAAGAAATATCTAAGTTCTGCTTTGATATTAAAAAAATTAAGTACATTTTAACTAAAAACGATATTCAAATTGATGGTTTATATTTTGATTTACTTTTAGCATCATATTTGTTAAATTCATCTTTAAAACCAAACATTGAAAGTGTATTAACTAACTTTGGTATTGACATTTCATATGCTTATCAAAATGATTCGTTATTTAGTATTTCTAATCCTATAATCTCTGCTATAGAATCTTTCTATTCTTTATCTTTATACAATGATGTTATTAATAAACTTAAAGAAAAAGACCAATATGATTTATTAATAAATATGGAACAACCTTTAGCAATAGTATTAGAAGAAATGGAATACGAAGGTTTCCCACTTGATGCAAATTATTTAAAACAATTAGGTGAAGGATATAAAGAAAAAATAAAAGAACTCGAAGAAGAAATTTTTAATTTAGCAGGAGAAAAATTCAACGTATCTTCACCAAAGCAAGTAAGTAATATTTTATTCGATAAATTAAATTTACCTTCCAATAAAAAATATTCCACTTCTTTTGAATATTTAAAAGATATCCAAGATGAACACCCAATTATTGGAAAAATATTAGAATATAGAAAGTATAATAAACTACTTACAACTTATGTTGATGGATTAATTCCATTTATTCATAACGACGGAAAAATTCATGCTACTTTTAATCAAGCATTAACAACTACCGGAAGATTATCAAGCAGTGAACCTAATCTTCAAAATATAAGCGTAAGAGATAATGAATCAAAATTAATTAGAAAAGCATTCCATTATAACGAAGACAATTTAAATATATTATCTTTAGATTATTCTCAAATAGAATTAAGAATTTTAGCTCATTTATCAAATAGTCAAACTTTAATCGATGTTTTTAATAGTGATGAAGATATTCATGCAGCAACTGCTAAAAAAGTATTTAAAGTTGATGGTGAATTAGATCCTTCTTTAAGACGTAAGGCTAAAGCTGTTAATTTTGGGATTATATATGGTATAAGTGATTGGGGATTAAGCGAACAACTGGATATCTCTTTAAAAGAATCTAAAGAAATAATCGAAAGTTTCTACAAAGAATTTCCAGAAATTAAAGCTTATTTAAATAGTTTAGTACAAAGTGCACAAGATAAAGGTTATGCTACTACAATGTTCAATCGTAGACGTTATATTCCTGAACTAAATAGTAGTGAATATCAAAAAAGAGAATTTGCTAAAAGAGCCGCAATGAATGCTCCTATTCAAGGAAGTGCCGCCGATCTTATAAAAATTGCAATGATTAATGTTAGTAAAGCACTTAAAGAGCATAATTTAAAAGCTAAAATTATAAGTCAAATTCATGACGAAATAATTTTAAAAGTATCTGATGATGAAAAAGACATTGTTTATAATTTAGTTAAAGATACTATGGAGCAATGTGTTAAATTAAAAGTTAAACTAAAAGTTGATGGAGGATATGGAAAAACTTGGTTTGATGCAAAATAAGGAGAAAATTTATGCCTGAATTACCAGAAGTTGAAACAGTTAAAAATATTTTAGAGCCATTAATTATAAATAAAACTATTACAAAAATAGACATCTTTTACGACCGATTAGTCCAAAGCGATTTAAACACTTTTAAAAATGACTTAATCGGTAAAACATTTTTATCAATGTCTAGATATGGCAAATATTTGTTTTTCAATTTAAGTGATGATTTAATTCTTATTTCTCATTTAAGAATGGAAGGTAAATATCGTGTTACTGATAAAAATTTCAGAATCAAATCTACTAGTGCTATTTTTTATTTAGATAATGGCCAAGCTTTGTGTTATGACGATACAAGAAAATTTGGATTAATGTATTTAACAAACAAAAGTGAGATTTCTTCTCTTCCAATGATAAAAAAATTAGGAATTGAAGCAAATATGGTCAAAGAATCTGATCTTCCTCTACTTTATAAAAAATTTCATAAAAAGAAAAAAATAAAAGAATTACTTTTAGACCAAACCATTTTAACCGGTATAGGTAACATATATGCTGACGAAATATTGTATTCATCTAAAATTAATCCTTTTACTGAAGGTATTGAATTAAATAACAATGATATTAAGAATATAACTAAAAATGCAAAGATTATATTAGATAAAGCAATAAAAGCTGGTGGATCAACAATTCACTCATTTCATCCTAGTGAGGGCGTTGATGGTAGATTTCAAGAATCATTAAAATGCTATGGTAGAGCTGGCGAAATTTGCCCAAGATGTGGAACGACTTTTCATAAAACATTTATTGGAGGTCGTGGTACGACTTACTGCCCAAATTGCCAAATAGATAAAAAATTAGAAAAAGGTATTGCGATTACAGGTCCAATTGGCTCTGGAAAATCTCAAGTTCTAAATTATCTAGATTCTAAAAACTATTTTACTTTAAGCGCAGATACAATTATTCATCAACTTTATGAAGATCCTGCTATAAAAAATAAGATTTCTAGAATCTTACAAACAGATTTTGATATTAATAACCCTCATAAAAAAGCTATTGCTAGAGATATAATGATAAATGATATATCAAAAAAGAAAGCTGTTGAAAATTATATTTATCCAATATTGGAAAACTACCTTATAGAAAATATTAAAACTCATAATTTAGTAGCTTATGAAATTCCTTTATTATTTAAAGCTCATTTTGAATATATGTTCAAAACTATATTTGTTATAGAAATTTCTAAGGAAAAACAAATAGAAAATTTAAAGAATAGAGGTGAACTTGATACTAATAAAATGCTTAAATTAAATAGTGATTATCATTATGATAAAACATCAAATAAAATTAAAATTATTGAAAATAATGGCACTTTAGCAGACTTATTTGAAAAAATAGACTGTTTTTTAAATTAATATAAAGAGAGATTTGACACAAGTAATTCGTTTCCAACCTTATTTTCTAATACTTCTTTCAATTCTTTTACATTCAACGATGCATTACTATCTTTAGTACTTATTTCATACATTTTACATATTTCTTTAATATCAAAATTACTTGTAAAAACTGTAATTAAATTATTGATTGCTCTATATAATAAGATCGGCTTAACAACAACGTCTCTAATAGAAGCAGATTTAAATTCGCTTCCAAAATCATCGAACACAACAAAATCTGCGTTTTTAATACTATCCATCAATTTTTTATAAGTATTTTTATCAGTAAAATATAAATCCACTAATTCTGCAAATCGTTTTGGACAATTAATAAACGCTACTTTACAACTATTATGTTTAATTATAAACGAATTGCACATTCCAATTGCTAAATAAGTTCTTCCACTTCTAAAAGCACCAGTCAAATAAATCCATTTATTATTCTTCAATTTCTCTTGAGCTGCAGTTATAGTACCTTTCTTACTTTTATTGTTTTTTACATTATTGAATTCGTTATCAAAATCTTTATAAATAAAATGTCCACAATATTTTAAATATTCATCATAAAATTTATTAGCATAAAAAACTTTATCAAAATTTATTCCTTTTCTAACAACCTTAAAGTAATAATAATGATTATATTTTATACAATCATCAAAAGATTTTATTTTTTTGTCTAAATCTCTATTTTCTTTTAAATCACTAAAAAGACCAATATGATCAAAAATCTCTTGGTTGCTAAAGCCTTCATCAATAAGTTCTTTATAAAGTTCTGTATCGTCTAAAAGATTCTTATATAGTTCTTTAGCATAATCTTTTAGATCTTTATCTAATTCAATATTTAAATTATTACTCAATCGTTCCATAAATCATCTAAATCCACATCATCATCAACAATTATTTTACTAGTGTCAATAACTGTTGTTTTATTTTCGCTATTTTCACTATTATTAGAAACATAATCTTTTTGTTTTTTATTTCTACCACATAAGTAATTAAGAGCATCTAAAGCAGTCTCACATTTATTTCTAAGCAAAGAAGCAGCTATCTTTTCAATGTAATTTCTATCTAAAACATTGTTTAATCTATCTAAAGTGTAATCTAAAATTACATTTATAACCTCTTTTGATAAGCCCATATTAGCATTTAAATATGCAAGTATATTTAAATCGCTACTAACAGGTTCCACTCCATTTTGTCTTTCTTTTAATAAGTCTCTAGGTGATATTGATTGATAATATCTAATTTTCTTTGCAATATCCGTATCACTAGAAATATTAATCTTTTCAGTCTTCTTGAAACGCTTATTATAAGATTTAGTAAGTGCAATTTCTTTTACAGCTCTTTCATATAGTTGTTTAATATTAACTTTGCTACCTTCTATTCTCGAAGGATCAAAAGCGTCATTAGTTAATACAGCCATTGTTTTTTCATCTAAACCATAAATTACACCACAATCATGAATCTTTTTTAATTCTTCAGTTGTTATATGTTTAGGATTAATATTTGATTTCTTTTTTAACCATTCAAAGAAGGCGCTATCATTAAAATTATCACTAATTTCACCTGTATTATTTGACATTAATTTAATATCATCCCCGACTTTTAAATAATTAGGATCAAATTCAACAGAAAAATTATCTCTAATAGAACTAGTAATTTTTTTATATCCTTTTAAATCAACATCAATTTTATAACGTGACATTAACTCTGTTGCTTTCTTTTCGCCTATTTTATTAATAAATAATCCCTTCAAAATTAAATCTGCAAAGAATTTTTTAGGAGACTTTATACCTTTAATAAGAATTAAATAATTTAAATCATCTTTTTGATAAAATTCAATTAATCCAATAGACTCAAGCATCTGTCTTTCAAAATAAAAATCTTGAGTATTCATTGTTGTTTCATTAATTAAGTCTTCTAAGTAAATTGAATCTCTTTTAAGCCTTACAAAATTATTCAAATATTCATATAAAAAAACTGCTTTATACCCAATTAGTGGTAAATATAAAGTATAAAGAAATTCTAAATATTCAAGGCTTGTAAAAGTTTCAGTTTTTATATAGTAAGTACTTCTTAAATCTTCCATGCAAATATTTTAACATTATTAAAAGATTATATAAATGAAACTTTATAAAACTTTAAATTAAATTTCTTTAAACTTTTTTCTTATAATATTTTTAATAAAATAACTGATTCCTTTAATAATAAAAATCAAAAATAATATACAAATTGCAAACATTACAATGGTCGCACCAGGTTTTAAATTTGCGTAATAAGAAATAGTTAAACCTATCGTCATTATAAAAATAGAAACAAAAATCGAAAAAAATAGTGTGAATCTGTAGCCTTTTTTAAATTGTAAAGCAATTGCTGTAGGTAAAACAACTAAACTTGAAACAACTAATGATCCAACAACTTTAGCTGATATAGCTATCATAATAGAAAATAATAAGTCTTGAATAAATTGAATCAAATTAACATTTATTTTAGCAACTTTACTTTCGCCTTCTGAATATAAAGAAGCAAAAATTTGTCTATAAAATATTATTGAAAATAAAGTTACCAAAACAAATAATCCAATGCATAAATATAATTCTATATCAGATATTAATAAAATAGATCCAAATAGATAAGATTCAAAATTACTGCTTGTTGTAAAATTAGATAAGATACCCGCTAAGCCAATAGCACCACTAAGAACAACTGCAACCCCCATTTCAGAAAATTTATTAAATTTTTTTCTCAATAATTCAATTATAAAAAACGAAATTATACAAGCTATTATCGATATAAATAAAGGATTGAGTCCTGCAGCTAAACCAATTGCGACACCTGCTAAAGAAGAATGAGCAAGTGCATCTCCACTTGACGATAATCTCTTAAATACTACGCTTGACCCAAGTAAAGGTATAATTACACCTAATAAAATACACACTACAAATGCTATTTGCATGAATTTATAAGTCAACATGATGATGTCCTCTTTTAAGTTCTTCTTCGTAAGTTATAATTTTATTATCTTCAATAAAATATATATTATCAGCTTCTTTTAAATCTTCTGGATGATGAGAAACAAATAAGATTCCTATTTTATTTTTATGAAGCTCCTCAATCATTGAGATTAAATTACTATGAGAAGTTGAATCCATCCCAGCATCTGGCTCATCTAAAACAACTAATGTTGGATTTGATATCAATGCTTTAGCAATTTTTACTCTTTGTAATAATCCTCCGGATAATTCATTAACGAGCATCTTTTTATAAGGTAATAAATTCATCTTTTTAAGCATATTATCAACTAATTTTTTGTTATTTTTATAATGAAAAAAGATATGATTATCAACTAATCCTAAAGAAACTACTTCTTCAACAGTAGCTGGAAATGATGTATCTGATAACGAAGTAGTTTGAGATATATAAGAAATCTTTTTCTCATTAACTTCTATTTTTCCTTTTTGAGGTTTAAGAAGTCCTAATGCTAAACATATAAAAGTAGACTTTCCACCACCATTAGGACCTAAAATGCCTACAAATTCACCATCTTTCATATTGAAAGATACATCATTTATTACAGGTAAATCTTTATAAGCAAATGTAACATTTTCAAAGCGTATCATTACAAGCCTCCAAAATCTTATCATAATTCTTTTTCATAATTGATAAATAATCATTATTTTTGCTTTCTTCTTTGCTAAGTCCTTCAAGTGGATTTAATACTTCGATTTTAGCTCCAGTTTCATTAGCAATTTTCTTAGATATTTCGGGTGAAACTAATTCTTCATAAAAAATAGTTGATATTTTATATTCTTTTATGGTTTTGATAATTCTTTCTATATCTTTAGCGTTTGGTTCTTTGTTTGGAGTTAATCCATCAACATAAATTTGTTCTAAACCATAATCTTTACATAGATATCCAAATGCAGCATGAGATACAACAATTGATTTATTTTTTACATCTTTAAGTTTATTAGAATAATCATTATATAAATTAAGGAAATTATTTTTATAATTATTAAAATTACTAGTATAAAAATCCTTATTATCAGCATCTAATTTAATAACTTCATCTAAAATGTTTTCCATTTCTTTAATAGCGTTTGGAATAGAAAGCCAGACATGAGGATCAATTACATTATTAATCTTCATAATTTCTATATTATCAGTGACAACGTAGGTTTTATTTTTAATTTCTTTAGGTAATGACTCATAATAATTTTCAAGTCCTAATCCATTAATAAAAATACCTTTAGAATCGTACATATTTCTAACATCTAAAGTAGTTGGTTCATAATCATGTGGCTCTACTCCATATGGAGTTAAATTTTCAACATTTATCTTATCTCCTACTATTTTTTTAGTAAAATCATATATTGGATAAAAAGAAATATAAATAGTATTAGAACTATTTTTATTAGAAATTCCACACGAAGATAATAATATTAAATTAATTAAATACAATAAACTTCTTTTCATAATAATTCTCTTAATGGAAATCATTTGCATTAGTAATATATGCTCATTTTATTGAATTAGCAAGAAATATGATGCAATATTTATATATGGAAAATTGTGTATTTAAAAATAGTGGTTTAAAAAGAACGAAAAATCGTGAGATTATTTATAATATTTTATACTCTCATTCTCACCCTTTAACGGCTAAAGAAATTTATGAATTTTTAAAAGATTATAAAATAGATTTATCAACAATTTATCGTTGTTTAAATTCTTTTACTAATAATGGCATTTGTAGTGCTGAAATTAATGATAATAATGAAAAACAATTCTTTTTAGAAAAACATGGAGACAAGCATATTCTTGTTTGTGTTAAATGTCATAAAAGAATTTATTTAGATGATTGTCCTTTTCATAAAGTTAATAAAAAAATTGAAGAAGAAACTGGATTTTTAATCAATGATCAAAATGTAGAATTATATGGTATTTGCAAAGAATGCCGTGATAAAGATAAGTAAAAATAATTGGATTTTTTAAAAAATATTTGAGTTTAGAGGACTTTTTAAAAATTATAAATGCATTTTTAAAAGGTTCTTCTTTTTTATAATAAGCTATTTTAGTTGAATAAAGTACGATTTCGTACTATAATGTAATAGTCCTATTTAGGACTTTTATCGGGGGTGATTTTATGAAAAATTACACGTTAAGATTAAATTTAGCAATAAACAAAATAAATATTGCGTATTTAGCGAGTATTAATAATGAATCCGTAAGTGAAGCAGAGCTTTGTTTTATGTATGCTCTTGATGATGATAAAACACACTCACAAAGAGAAATTTGTCATGATTGGTTAATTCATAAAACAACTCTTAACACAATTGCTAAACGATACGAGCGTAAAGGCCTTATTGTTTTTACACCAATGCCCGGTACAAGACGCGAAATGCTTATTACTTTAACAGAAAAAGGTAAAGAATATGTTAAAGAAAAATTAGCTTTTATTTATCGCGCTGAAAAGATAGCTATAAAGAAAACTATCGAACAATATGATGAAAGCTTTATATCTGCACTAGAGACTTATGGACAAAACTTAAAACTCGCTTTTGAAGAAGCGGAGACAAAGAAAAATGGATTTATTAAAAGATAATATTAAACAACTTTATAGAAAACTATTATTCCCTGCAATTGGCGGCGCACTTGTTGTTGCAGCTTATAGTTTTGTTGATACTATAGCACTTGGACAGGGGGTTGGGCCCTAATGGCACGGCCGCTAGCGCTATTTTTTGGCCATTATTTTTATTTGCAGATTTTATAGGATTAATGTGTGGTGTAGGAGGTTCAGTTCTTTACGCTAAAGCAAAAGGCAATGGAGATAAAATAAAAGCAAATAAATACTTTACTACTTCATTAATTCTAGTATCAGTATTAACTTGTATAGTCCGGACACTATTATTCTTTTTTCAAGATAATTTATATATATTATTTGGGGCAGATTCTATTCTATTACCATATGTTCAAGAATATGGAAGACTTATAGTATATGCGTTCCCTGCATTTGTTTTTAGCGCTTTCCTTCCTAATTTTTTAAGTAATGATGGTGTTCCTAATTTAAATATTATTGCTTGTGTAGCAGGTGCAATAATAAATATTACTGGTGATTATGTTTTTGTTTTCCCAATGCAAATGGGTATGTATGGTGCTGCATTATCAACAATTTTAGGTGCGATTTTGCAAGTTTTGATAATGTTTAGCCATCTATTATCGAAAAGAAATACCTTAAAATTTAATAAACCACAAAATGTATTTATTGAATTTATTAATATATTAAAAAGTGGATTTGCAGCTGCTTTTTCTTCATTAGCAATCGTTATTGTAAGTTTAGTAGTAAATAATCAAATTATGCGCTATTCTGATGCATCAGTTTTAGCAATTTATGGTATGATCAATACTATTTCAGCCTTAACATTACATGTTTATAATGGTATTGGGCAAGCAGCTCAACCTATTATATCAAGTGCTTATGGTGCTAATAAAACCGATAGATGTTGGGGTGCTTATAAATTAGCGATTAAAACAATAATTTATGTTTCTATTCTTTTTACATTAATATGTTTATTCTTCCCAAATCATATTACAGCACTTTTTATAAAACCAACACCTGAAATAATGGAAAAAGGTCCGTTGATTTTAAAGATCTATTCAATGTGCTTTATTCCTATGGGTATTAGTGTTTTTATTAGTATATTTCTACAATCGGTAACAAAGCCAATTCCTGCATCTATCATTAGTTTTTTAAGAGGATTCGTTATAGTATGTATATTATTATTCTTTCTTCCATTAATAATGGGTGTAAGGGGTATTTGGGCTGCTTTTGTTTTATCTGAAATATCAGTAAGCTTGTATGCTCTAATTAGAGTTTTATTATACAAAAAGAAAGAAAATAATGTGGTTATCGAAATAGAAGAATTTAATGAATAACACTATTTTTTAATTAAAAAGTCTTCAAAACTCAACTATTTTTCTAAAATTATTTAACTACTTCTATTAAAAATGAAACAGGTCTACATCCATCATTGCATGATACAATGCATGAGTGTTTATCCTTCATCCAGCCATTATAAATATCGCTTCCATTACTAGAAAGAGTTAATAAAAATGGATATAAACTCATCCATGCAGATAAGCAAAAATTATTTGGTTTTTCATTTATATCTTCGATAATCCATGCATCAAATAAATTCATGTTACAAGGATTATCGATTTTATTTTCAAATTTATCTATTAAGTCTTGATGTATAACCTTTTTAATTACTGTTATTTTAAGTTTATTCATAATTATAAATTTTTGAAATCAATAACAATTTTTGAATAGTACATAGCATATTCTGATTCGTTGATTATTTTAAAATAAGTTGCTCCTTCAAGATTATATGTGACATGATCTTCACTATTTACTAAAGTAAAATTAGTTCCATCGTTAGATTTATAAACACTGAGATAAGAAGCATCAGCAGGTGCGTAATCAGTTAATTCTTTAGTTAATTCAATCTTATTAATTTCAGGTAATTGATTTGAATTAAAAATATAGCCACTATCTTTTGTTACTCTAGAAAATTGGAAACATTGCTTATCGTTTTTTGGTGTTTTTTGAACTTTATAATATCTACAATTCATGCCATTAAAATTAATTGAATTTTCACCACTAGCATAATCATCACTCAATAAATTTGGGTCTAATGTAATATCACCTTTAATATCATCAGTACTAGGAGTTACTTCACCTCCGCTACTTTCGACATAATAAATATCATAATTAAATGAATTATCATTGCCTAAATAAACATCGACATTTATATAGGTCGTTTGATTAATATCATAATAATATGTATAATCGCCAGTTTGTTTATCAATTTCGCCATAATAGCTCATTGATAATAACTTTGTTACAAGAGCATTAACTAAACCTTCACTTCCGTTAGTAGTTTGAACATATAGACATTCGACATCATTAGCAGTATCACGATATAATTCCAAGTTTCCTCCGTTTGGAACAAAGAAAGGTACTAAAGAACTTATATCTTTATTAAATGTATCTTTAAATAATTGAATTTCTTCATTTGTCCAAGTAGTTCTAACATTATCTAAATTACCTACTTGAGTGATAACAAATGTAGATTCAATAACTCCAAAAGGATAGTAAATAAAAGATGCTTGGATGGAATATTTATCATTACTAAATTCATAATAAGGGAAATCGCCATCAACATATTGATAATTAGCTTCTTTGAAGATTTTATCGTATTGATTTATTATAGATAAATCAGCAAAGCAATTAATATAAATAAGATTTTGTGTATCTAAATTAATTTCGTAAACATCTGTAAGATAAACAGGCAACAAACCAGATAGATTTTCTCCGTAAAGATCATCTATTTGTTTATTCTCATCAGTTGTTAATGATGTTTTATAATCATTAACTTTGTAATTAATAGTGTAATAATAATCAATAATAAAGGCATTACTTTCATAATCTAAATAAGTTTGTATTCCTATGAAATAATTTTGAGTATCATCTTTAAATTTATAATAGAAATCACCATTTTCAAAATAAACAAAATTAAGTTGTTTTAAATAATTAATAAAATTTTCAACATCTTTTTCTTCATGAGCAGTTTTAGTTTCTAAGCTAAGACAGCCATATTCATCAAGATTATTAATTAAAGTAACATCATCATATGCATAACATGGTAATAATGAATCTATTTCTTCTTTATAAGCATTATTAATAAGTGATTTTTCTTCGTCAGTCCAAGTTGTTCTGAGATTCTCACTTATGTTTGATTCATTTGCAAAATATGTAACGTCATAAACTAAATAATCTGTAGAATAAATAGGATCACATGTTAAATATGAAGTTGAATTAATATAATATTTATAAGTATTAAGGCTTGATTCATATTGATAATTAGATTTTTCTAATGTTTCTTTGAAATTTTCTAAATGCGATGAACTTGCTTTTCCTGTTTTTATGCTAATTGCACCTTTTGCGTTATTAGCTTGTGATACATCTAATTTTGTAATAGTTAATTCTTCAAATGCATAGCAAGGAATAAATTGTGAAGAACCGCTAAATAAACTATTATCTATTTTAGTAACTTCTTCCTCGTTCCAAGTTTTTCTAATTGAACCATCATCAATTTCAATATCTCCACAACTTACTAACATAAGTGCTGATAATAAACATAAAAATAAATTCTTTTTTCTCATAATTTCCACCTTAAGCATATTTTATAAACATTTTTATTTAAATTAAAGAATTAGTAAATAAATAGTAATAACTATTTTATTAAGATTATTACTGAAAAATTACTAAATAAGCATGATTTAGAGGTTTTTTCAATCAAAAGTAAATATGTTTGCTTAAACCCGTTTTTTAGGTATAATTAATACCTAGAAAAAAGGAGACTAACTATTAAAAATCAAGAAAAAAATTGTATTTAAGTTTACTGCATATTAAAAACAGGTTGTTTAGTAGAAAAAAACAACCAATCGTTCTTTGAAAAAAATTATTATTGATCTATGTTAAATTTTTGATTAGT
>JALEXS010000065.1 GCA_022780025.1 Mollicutes bacterium
ACTAATCAAAAATTTAACATAGATCAATAATAATTTTTTTCAAAGAACGATTGGTTGTTTTTTTCTACTAAACAACCTGTTTTTAATATGCAGTAAACTTAAATACAATTTTTTTCTTGATTTTTAATAGTTAGTCTCCTTATAAATGTATAACTTGTGCATCATCAGCACTAAGAACATTTCTTCTAGCACGATTAAGTTTAATTCTAGTTTTACCACCAGCAATAATACCTAATCCTTGGATTGTAATAATTGGCATAACTGCAATTAAACCAATAACGCCAAATCCAGATATTAAGCCTGTATCAGGATTTGTTTTACTTATAGCTTCGCCAATTCCAATAACAAAAGGTAATACAAAACAACTTGCCATAGTGCCACTAGCAACTCCACCACTATCAAAAGCAATAGCAGCATATATATCAGGAACAAAGAATGTAAGAGCTAAAGCTAAAGCAAATAATGGAACATAATAATACATAATTGAAAAATTACTACCATAAGCAACTCTAACTACAGCAAGAACAATAGCTAAAGAAACACCGATACATAAACTAAATAAGATAGATTTTTTAGAAATTGCTCTACCACTTACTTCTTCAACTTGAGCAACAAGTACATGGACTGAAGGTTCAACTAAACAAATTGAAAGACCAACAACAATACCAATTAAGATTAATAAATAGTAATAAGATGGTCCACCTAAAGCTATTTTATTTCCTAAAGCATGTCCTATAGGAATAAGACTCATATTAGCAGCACTTAAGAAAACTGTTAAACCTAAATAAGTGTAGATAAATCCTAAACCAATTTTAAACATTTCTCTTTTATTTAATTTTATAAATATAAATTGATATACAGTGAAAAATACAATAATAGGACATAAAGCAAGTAAAACTTCTAATGAGATTCTACTTAATACTTCTAATAATTGTGGATTTGAATCAACAACATTTTCAAAATTTTTGAATGCATCAGAATTTTGTAAAGGTAAAAATAATAACATTACCATAACAATAGGTCCAATCGAACATAATCCAGTTACACCGAATGAGTCTCCACTACTATTTTTACCACCTCTAACACTAGCAACACCAGCACCAAATGTTAATAAAAATGGAACAGTAACAGGTCCTGTTGTAACACCACTACTATCAAAAGAAATTTCAAAAATAGTATTTCCGTTTTTTCCAAATAAACATGCTAAAGCAAATATAATTAAATAGAAAAATATAATCCAAAGTTTTAAAGATTTTTGGAAAACAATTCTTAATAAACCTAATACTAAAAAGATACCAACACCGACTCCAATAGCTATCTTAAAAATCCAAGGATTTATTAATCCATCTTTACCAACTAAATCACCTAAAACAGTTAAATCAGGTTCAGCAATGGTAATCATTAAGCCAAGTAAAAAAGAAACAATAACAATTATCGCAATAGATTTTCTTTTTGTAATAGAACTACCTATATATAAGCCAACTTTAGTTAAAGCAGTTTCACTACCTAAAGAAAATAATGACATACCAATAGCTAAAAATAACATTGATACAATAAATATTCCAATTTCTTCATTAGTTAAAATTTGGTGATCAGGAAAAGCGTTAGTAAATTGTAAGCCAAATAAGGCTAATACAATAACTACTATAGGTAATACAGATAGTAATGATTCTTTTAATGTTCTCCAAATATTTTTCAATATATTCATTTCACAATATCTCCGAATTCTTTTGGTAAAACCGTCCTAAACTCCATTATTTTTTTAGTTTTTGGGTTTCTTAATACTAATTCATAGGCGTGTAAACATAATCTTTTTATTGGATTTTCTGGCTCTCCATATTTATCATCACCTAACACATAATGACCTAGACTTCCTAATGTAACACGAATTTGATTTTTACGTCCTGTAAAAATATGAACATCTAGAAGCGAATAATCTTTATTTTCTTTTATTACTTTATAATCAGTAATACATCGTTGTGAATTTTTCTTATCCTTAGTAACATACATCAAGTTAAGTGAATTCATCTTCAAATAATTAATAATATGGTCTTCTTTTTTATCAAATATACCTTCACAAACTGCAAAATATCCTCTTTTAATAACTAAATCATTCCAGTTTTCTTGTAATGAATTCTTTAATTCTTCATTTTTAGCAAACATAAGTATGCCACTAGTTTCTTTATCAAGTCTATGAACTACATAAACTCTATTATGTTTATCTTTAGATTGAAGATAATCCATTACCATTCTATATGCAGTGCTACTTTTTTCTTTATCACTAGCTACAGATAATAATCCAGCAGGTTTATCAATAACTATAATGTCATCATCTTCATATAATATAGGTAAGTTATTCCTAGCTTTTTTCTTAATAGGTTTCTTATTAATAATTAAAGAATCTCCTTTAGATAATTTAAAATCAAATTGACTAACAGGAGCTCCATCTATAGCTATTAAATGATGAGACAACAAAGATTTTGCATTAGTTCTATTGAACTTTAAGCAATTTATAAGATAATCAAGTAAATTACAATCATATTGAACAATATATTCTTTGATATTTAATTTCTTTGCTTTTTCTTCTTTAACTTTTCCTCTACAATTCAAGTTTTCTTTATAATTTTTATTCATAGACCTATTCTAAATTAAACGCACTTAAAAATACACAAAAAATATAGCGTAAATTATTTAAAAATAATTATTTAGCTTTTCTTTTATCTTGGATTTTGCAAATTACACTTCTTACTAATCTTCTAGGGCTAAAGCGAATCATAAAAATAAGAAAACGATTACTAGCACCATAAATTGCTATTTCTTTTTTCTTCATTAACTTTTTATAACCATATTCTGCTACTTTTTCAGGTGTAGCAACTCTTAAAGTAGAAAATAATTTTGAATTATCTAAATTTGCTCTTTTTTCAAATCCAGTATCAGTAGTACCAGGGCATAAACAAGTTACACTGATATTGTGTCTTTTAACTTCTTTAGCTAAACCATAACTAAAAGCTAATACATAATTTTTACTAGCATAATAAGTTAATAAATAAGGTCCACTAGCAAATGAAGCAATACTTCCAACATTTAATATTTTACCTTCCTTATTTTTAACCATGTTTTGTAAATAAATGTAAGTAAGTTCAGTTAATGCTTTAATATTTACATTTAATAAATCATTTTCCTTTTCATAAGGTATTTCATAAAAATCACCAAAATTACCAAATCCAGCATTATTAACTAAAATATTAATAAAATAATCTTTTGAATCTGTATATTCTTTGATTAATTTTGGTCCATTATCATTAGATAAATTAACTTCTAAAACATCAACTTTTACATTAAATTCTTTTACGATTTCTTCTTTTAAAGAATTAAGTTTTTCTAACTTAGTACTAGTTAAAACTAAATCATAATGATTTTTTGCAAAAATCTTTGCTAAATTTTTACCGATTCCGCCTGTTGCGCCCGTAATTAAAACTCTTTTTTCCATATATTTTTAAATCCTTATAAATTATAATAATTATATATTAAAAGGGGAGAAATATGAAGATAGCATTAATAGCACATGATAAAAAGAAAGAATCAATGATAATTTTAGCAAAAAGATATGCTGATGTATTAAAAGAACACGACCTATACGCTACAGGTACAACTGGTCGTTTAATCAGTTTATCAACTGGATTAAATATAACTTGTATGAAATCTGGTCCACTTGGTGGAGATCAACAAATTGGTTCATTAATTGCTGAAGATTTATTAGATATAGTTATATTCTTACGTGATCCATTAACAGCACAACCTCATGAACCTGATGTTAACGCATTATTAAGACTTTGTGACGTCACAAAAACAATTGTTGCAACAAACATTAATACAGCAGTTATAATATTAAACGCATTAAAAAATAACGAAATTACTATAACAAAATCTATTTCTTAAGTTCTTCAATAATAATTTTATTTGCTATTGCAGGATTAACTTTACCATGAGTTTGTTTCATTAAATTACCCATAATGAAGCCTTTTACTCTATCTTTACCAGCTTTAAAATCAGCTTTTAAAGTTTCGTTAGCTGCTAAAATATCAATAACCATTTTTCTAATTGTATCTTCATCACTTATTAAAGAGACTCCAGATTCTTTTTTAATTACGATTGGTGATTTATTTTCTTTTATAACTTTAGCAAATATTTCTTTACCTTGAGACGAATTAATCTCTCCTGTTTTTAATAAATCTACCATTTCAGCAATATATTTAGGTTCAACTTTAAAGTCTTTTATTAATAAATTATTCTTATTTAAATATCCTAATATTTCAGTAATTACAAACTTACTAATAGGTACATAGTTTTTTGAAAAACTGCTTATTTTTTCAAAAAAGTCTGCAATTTCAATATTATTTAAAAGAATTTTAGCATCAACAATATCTAAATTATAATCATTAATAAATCTATTTAATTTATGATCATAAAGTTCAGGACATGTATCAATTGCATCTTGAACAAACTCATCACTAATTTTAATAGGAACAATATTTGGTTCAGTAAAATATTTATAATCAACAGCATCAGTTTTAACACGCATTAAAACTGTTTCTTTTTTACTTTCATCAAAACGTCTAGTTTCTTGTCTAACATCTTGACCTAAAAGTAGTAATTCAGATTGTCTTTTAATTTCATAATCGATAGCTTTTTCAATATTAGCAATACTATTTAAGTTTTTAATTTCGACTTTAGTACCAAATTTAGTTTCACCATATGGTCTAATAGAAACGTTAACGTCGCATCTAAGACTTCCTTCTTCCATCTTTCCATCACTAACACCACTAAATGTTACTAATTCTCTGATTTTATCGACATATTTTCTAGCTTCTTCACCACTATGCATAACTGGCTTAGAAACAATTTCAATTAAAGGAATACCTGCACGATTATAATCAAGTAAAGTATAATTACTAAAATGTAATTGTTTACAAGTATCTTCTTCCATATGAAGTCTTTCAATTTCAATCTTTCTTAATTTACCATCAATTTCAATTTCTAAATAACCTTCACTACCGATAGGTCTATCTTGTTGAGTTATTTGATAACCTTTTGGTAAATCACTATAGAAATAATTCTTTCTATCAAACCATAATTCTTGGTCAATATGCATATGTAATGCATTACACATTCTTATAGCATTTCTTACTGCTTCTTTATTAACTACTGGCATAGTTCCAGGGAATGCCATATCTAATAAAGTAACATCAGTATTTGGATCATCACTAAAATTAATAGGAGCAGGAGAAAACATTTTACTTTTAGTTTTCATCTCAACATGGATTTCTAAACCGATAATTGCTTCAAAATTCATAATTATTTCTCCTCCTTATTCTTATAATTATTTACTGATAAATTACTAAAACCAGTAATTTCTTCGATAGCATTAGCAGCAGTAAATAAATTTAATTCAGTAAATATCTTACTTGTAACATTAACACCAAATGGTAAATCATCTTTAAATCCAATTGGTAAAGTAATAGAAGGTTGACCACCAAAATTAGCAAAAGCTAAATAATTATCAGCAATTAAATATTCATTAGATAATTTATCACTTGCTTTACCAATTTCAGGAGCAACACTTGGAGAAGCTAAATTGATAATATAATCATATTTATTTAATACTTCATTAAATTTATTAGTAATAATTCTTCTAGCTTTTTGAGCTCTTAAAAATAAATCATGTTGATTTTCTCTCATTAAAGCATAGCTTCCAATAACAAATCTTCTTTTAATAAGATTTGAAAAACCATTTGTACGAGCATTAAACATAACTTCTTGATAGGTTTTACCACCATAATATGGACCAAACTTAATACCATCTAAATTTGCATTATTACTTGTAGCTTCAGCACAACTTATAACAAAGTAACTTGGATAAATAGATTCTAATAATCTTTTATCAATACTAACTCTTTCAATAATTGCACCTTTATTTTCTAATTCTTTAAGAATAAATTTAAATCTTTTATTTAAAACCTCATCAGTAATAGAATCTTCAATTTCTTTAATAACAGCAAATCTTTTACCTTTTATATCTTTAGAATATGTTGTATAGTCATCAATTTTTTCTAAACTACTTGTAGAATCTTTATCATCATGTCCTGCTAAAATGTTTAATAAATAAGCACTATCAAAAACATCTCTAGTAAAGTATGCAACATGATCTAAACTAGGTGCAAAAGGGAATAATCCAAATCTTGAAATTCTACCCCATGTAGGCTTAAACCCTACTAATCCCGCATTATTTGCAGGTTTTCTAACACTATCACCAGTATCACTTCCTAATGAAAAAGGTACAATTCCACTAGCAACGGAAACTGCACTTCCACAACTTGAACCACCAATTAAATGAGAATGAGTTTTATCATATGGATTATAAGTAGTGCCTTTATGACCGCTAGTTCCGGTTCCACCCATTGCTAACTCATCTAATGTAGCTTTACCAATTAAAATAGCATTAGCATTTTCTAATTTTTCAATAACTGTAGCATTAAATAAAGGAATATAACCATTTAAAATATTACTACTTCCAGTTGTTTCTATATCTTTTGTACTAAAATTATCTTTACTAACAAAAGGGATGCCAAATAATAAATTATCAACTGGAACAGGTAATTTATCTAATTCTTCAGCTTTTTTAAGAGGTTCATCTTCTAAAATAAGTTCAAAAGCATTATCACAATTTTCTTTTGCTCTTTTAATAGCTTCTTTAGTAAGTTCAGTTACAGTAACTTTCTTTTCTAATAAAGCATTATGTATTTCTTTAATAGTTAAATCTAAATAATTCATAATTATAATACCTTTGGAAGTTTAATTTGACCATCTTGAACACTACCAGCATTCTTTAAAACTTCCTCTTTCTTTAATGGTTTGCATGGAATATCTTCTCTTAAAGTATATTGATATACTTCATAAGGAAAAGTCATAGGTTTTTCTTCATCTACACCTTCGATTTCTCCAATTAAATTAAATTGTTTGGTTAATGTGTCAAATTCTTCTAATAAAAGATCAAATTCTTCATCGCTCATTGTAAATAATAAACGATTACTTGCATCAACTAATACTTCTTTAGTTACCTTTTTCATTTTCTTCCTCCAATTTATTAATAAATTCATCTTCACTCATTGTATAAACATTCAATTTACGTGCTTTATCAAGTTTACTACCAGCTTCTTCACCATAAATTACAATATTTGTAACTTTAGAAACGCTACTTGAAACGTGTGCTCCTAAATTTTCTAATAATTCTGTAGCTTCTTTACGTCCATATTTTGATAAAGTACCTGTTAAAACAACTTTCTTATTATAGAAGAAACTATTTTCATCAACAGTAGTTTTACCTAAATATTTCATATTTAATCCTAATTCTTTTAATTCATTAATCATATTAATATTATTTTCATTATGAAAATAATTATAAATAGATTCTGAACAAACTACACCAATATCACTAATTTTATTTAAATCTTCAATTGAAGCAGCCATTAATTTATCAATATCACCATAAAATTTAGCTAATACTTTAGACATTTTAGAACCAACTTCTTTAATTCCTAATCCAAATAATAATCTTTCTAATGAATTACCTTTAGATTTCTCAATTGCATCGAGAATTAAATCAACTGATCTATTAGACCAGCCATCTATTGCGATTATATTATCCTTATATTTATATAGATTATAAATATCAGGAATAGTTCTAATAAACTTTTCAGCAAAGAATTGTTCAACAACTTTTTCACCAATCCCTGTAATATCCATTGCATCTTTACTAGCAAAATGAATTAAACCTTCAATGTTTCTAGATGGACAATTCTCATTTAAACAGAAATGCATTGCATCTATTTTTATTAAATTTGAGCCGCAATCAGGACACTTTTCAATCATTTTAAAGGGTTTTTGAGATCCATCTCTTCTTTCTTTTACTACCCTAACAACTTCAGGAATGATGTCTCCAGCTTTTCTTAAAACAACATAATCACCAACCATCAAACCTTTTTCAGTAATAAAATCTTCATTATGAAGAGTAGCTCTTTGAACTAAACTTCCAGCAACTCTTACAGGTTCAAGAACTGCATTAGGAGTAATTTTACCAGTTCTACCAACTGTATAAATAATATCTTTTAATTTAGTAATAACTTCTTCAGGTGGAAATTTATAAGCAACAGCCCATTTAGGAGTTTTAGCAGTATAACCTATTTCATCATGAAGATCTAAATTATTAACTTTTAAAACAATACCATCAATATCATAAGGTAAATCTTTTCTAAGTTGAGTATATTTGTCAATATAATTAATAATATCTTCGTAACTATGAGCGACTATTCTATTTGGATTAACTTTAAATCCAAGTTTAGAAATAAAATCTAATGCTTCGGATTGAGTTTTTACACCATAATTTTCAGCATCTTGTAAATAATACCACCATGCATCTAACTTTCTAGATTTAGCAACATTACTATCAAGATTTCTAATAGTACCAGCAGCAGCATTTCTAGCGTTAGCAAATAAAGGTTCACCAGCTTCTTCTCTAGCTTTATTTAAACTGATAAAACTTTCATGTGGCATATAAACTTCGCCACGAATTTCGACTCTTTCTTTAATATTTATACGGGTAGGGATAGAAGGAATAGTTAAAACATTAGTTGTAACATCTTCACCAGTTATTCCATCACCTCTAGTTGCGCAATATTGAAGTTCACCATTTTCATAAACTAAACTCATTGCTAATCCATCGATTTTTAATTCAACGTTATAATCAACTTCATTTCTATTTGTAGCTTCATGTATTTTATTATCCCAATTTTTAAGTTCTTCAAGATTAAATACATCACTTAATGATAACATCAATTCTTGATGATTAATTTTTTTAAATCCAGTAAGAACTTGTCCAATAATTCTTTGAGTAGGAGAATTTCTAGTTACTAAAATAGGATATTCTTTTTCAATATTTTCTAATTCACTCAATTTACTATCATATTCTTCATCAGTTACTGTAGGATTATCTAAAACATAGTATTCATAAGAATATTTTTCTAATAATTTAACTAATTCTTCATGTCTTTTTTGTGCGTCTAAAAAATTCATTATTAATTCTCCTTCTTAGATAGCATAGGGTGTGATCCAAGTAATGTTTTTTTACCAAAATCTATAAAATCTACTTCAATAATATCGCCATTAACACTTAAAACTTTACCTTCTTTAAATACTTTATGATAGCAAGTGTCACCTACATTCCAAGTTATGCCATTACCTTTTTTAAGATCAATAACAGTTGATTGAGTATATTTTGGTTTACTATTATTTTCATAAGGATTATTCATATTATAACGATAAATTCTATCATTAGATTCATGTTGAGGAACAAATCTAAAGTTATCTAATTTAATTCCAGCTTCTTGAATAAACATTGAAGGAATATTATTAGTAGATAAAGAATATGAAAATTCTCTATTTAAAGTTAAAAATAATTCTTTTCTAGCTCTAGTAAAAGCAACATAAGCTAAACGTCTTTCTTCTTCAAGTCCAATAGGTGATTCTTCAGCTGATCTACGATTTGGGAATATTCCTTGGTTAAATCCAATTATAAATACATAATTAAATTCTAATCCTTTAGCAGTATGAACTGTCATTAAAGAAACATTATCTACATTTTCAATTTCATCTTGAGAAGTGATAAGGGTAATATTTTGTAAATATTCATCAAAACTAGATTCAGGATTTGTTTTTAAATAGCTTCTAATATCGTCAATTAAAGCCTTAACATTTTCAACTTTATCTTTAGTTTCATCTTTTTCTTCAAGGTAATCATTATATCCAATATCTATGATAAATTTATTTAAAACCTCGCTATAAGCCTCTAAATTTTCAGTTAATTTATTTCTAGTTTCATCTAATTTATTAATTAATTCAGTTAATGAAGTAACAACTTTACTCTTTAAAGAAGTGTCAAAATGAGTAATTTCTTTTAAGTATTTAATCATTGATAAATTATTTTTTCTAGCTTCATCTTTTAAATAAGCAACACTTGTTTCTCCAATTGCTCTTCTTGGAACATTTACTATTCTTTCAAAACTAATATCATCATCTTCATTTATTAATAATCTAAAATAAGCTAAGCAATCTTTAATTTCTTTTCTTGAATAGAACTTTGTTCCACCATAAACTCGATAAGGGATTTTATGAGCAATTAAAGCATTTTCAATTTTTAGTGATAAATAACTAGATCTATATAAGATAGCTACATCATTATATGAAAAATCTTTATCACTTCTTTTTAATTCTTCTATTTTTCTAGCAACAAAATTACCTTCATTAAGTGATGTATCAAAAGAATTAATCGAAATTCTTTTACCATTACCATTATTAGTAAATAAATCTTTTGGTTCACGTTCTTTATTATGTGAGATTAATTTATTTGCTGCATCTAAGATTTCAGATGTAGAACGATAATTTTCATTTAATATGACAGTTGTTAAAGGATAAAAGTCTTCTTTTAATTCGTTCATAATAATAGATTGATTGGCGCCACGCCATGTATAAATAGTTTGATCAGGATCACCAACAACATACAAAGAAGTTTCTCTTCCCATTAATAAATGAACCAATCTATATTGAGTATCATTTGTATCTTGGAATTCATCGATTAAAATATGTTTAAAATGATTGTTATATCTTTCTTTTACATCAGGATAATGTTCTAAAATTTTAATAGTATAAATAAGTAAATCATCAAAATCTAATGATTTCATCTCGTTTTTTCTTTTTTCATATTCTATAAAGAAGTTATATAATTTTTTCTCATTTGGTTTTAATTTATTTGGAACTATATCACTAGGTAATTTACCTTCTGTTTTATTATGAGCAATAAATCCAGATGCTTCATCGACTATATCATCACTTTTTTTATAACCAAAATCTGTAGCAATATTTTTTAATAATCTAGATTGATCTTCATCATCTAAAATTAAAAAATTATTAGTAATACCTAAAACATCAATTTCTTTTCTTAAAAAGCGAGCACAAAAACTATGGAATGTAGATATAGTTAAGCCAGCTAAATTAAAATTAGGTAATAATTTAATGGTTCTTTCTTTCATTTCTTTAGCAACTTTATTAGTAAAAGTAATAGCTAAGATTTGATAAGGATTTACTCTAAATTGTTCAATAAGATATGCAATTCTATAGGTTAAAACTCTAGTTTTTCCACTACCAGCTCCTGCAATAATTCTTAAATATTTTGCGTTTGAAGTAACTGCTTCATATTGATTTTTGTTTAACTCGTTTTCGTAATTCATATGTTCTTAATTTTAGCATTTATTGAGGTTAATTTATATAAGCAAAGGATAAAATAATCATGTTTTAATAAAATTAATATATATTTTATTAATGTTTCTTATATGAGGTAAACTTTATTTAGATTATAATTTAATTATGAAATTTATTGTAAGTAAAAAAGATAATTTAAAAGATTCAATTCCTTTAATTTCATTACTTGTATCATTAAATCTAATTTTAATTATTTTAATGACTTATTTACCTTATTTAATTATAGTTTTATTCTTATTAATGCCTTTACCATCAATAATTTATTTTTTATATATTAAATTTAAATATTATTATATTTACTTTTTATCTAGTTTTTTACTAGGTTTATTAGTATCTATAGGTGATATTTCTTATTGTTTAACTTCTTTACTTCCTATTTTATTAATTACTCCTTTGATAGGTTTTTTATTAAATAAAAAGGTAGATATATTTTTAATAATTATAATGAGTAGTGTTTTAATGTTTTTAATTAATATTGGTTTAATTTATTTATTAAATTTTATTTATAATATTGATTTTATTAATAACATCTTGTTCTTATTAAAACTTAATAATAATGAAGTTATAAATATGTTATTACCAACAATAATTTATTTAGTAACATTAGCTCAAATTTTTGTTATTACTTATATTAATTTTAAAGAAATTAGTTCTATTAATAAAATTAGTTTTCTTAATATTTATAATGATTTAATAAGTGTTGTTATTACTTTAGTTTTTACTTTAATTACTCTTATTACGTATTTCTTTAACATAAAAATATTTATATTATTATTAATAATTTCTTTTATATCTTCCTTAAATATCTTCGTTTTTAAAAGAAAATACCTGCAGAACTCCATTATTTTTTTAGTTTTATCAATGTTAGCTTGGATTTTATACATAATTATTTTACCTTATTTTTCTTATATTAATGCCTTGTTTATTACTTTATTATTACCTCTAACTTTATCGATTTATAAAATAGTTTATCTATTAATAGATAAAATAAAACACCAGGATAAAATAATTAATTGAAATTAGTCTTTAAAATAATAAAATATTGATATGATTGAATTTTTAAAAACTTTTGGAAAAGGATTATTATATTTTGTTTTATTACCTTTTATAGTAGTTTTTTTATTGTTATATGGACTTTATTTATTAGTCATCTTTTTTATAACTTTATTTAAAATTTTAGTTCTTTTCTTTAAAGGAAAAACAATCAGTTTAAAAAATGAATTAGATGAAAAAGCTTTTGATATATTAAAGAATAAGAAAATGAATAATGTTACTAATACTGCTCAACAAGCTCAAGGTAATACAATTAATAATACATATAACACTATTCATTTAGATGTTGATCCTAAAAAAATAAATAATAACAATCTTGTGACAGAAAAAGATATTATTATTGATGCTAATGATACTAAAAATATAGAGGTTAAGAATAATGAATAGTCTTATAATCTTAAATAAAACTCTTGAATCAACTTGGAAAACAATATTAATTCTTGTTGTAGTTATTGTTGCTATTTTTGCATTATTTGGATTAATCGGTAGATTAGTTGAAAAAATTATGTATAGCCAAGGAAAGAAAATAGATAAATTTATGAGTCCTTTAATTCTTTCAGGTTTAGTTAATGAAGAAAAGGAATTCCATAAAATTGCTACTCAAAAATCTAGATTTTATTTCTTTAAAACTTCGATTATACCTTTATTATTTATATTAATTGGCTTTTTAATGTGGTTAATTTATCATCTTATTATTGGAAATTGGAATGAATCTATTTTTAATGATAAAACTGGTATTGGAACTTTATTTTTTACTTGGGACTTTTCAAAAGCAACATATTATCCACCACTTGGATTTGGTAATATAACCTTACAAAATACACCTCATTTTTTAACATCAGTTCAAGCAATAAATTATTTTATATTCTTATTCATATTTATTGGTTTATTCTGGTATTTATTTAATGTCCAAGGCTATATTTCAAGAATGCTCAGAATAAAAAAACTCGAAGATCGTATATTCTCTAAAGATTTAGAAAATGTAGATCTAGGAGTTTTATTTAATCAAGATAATCCAAATTAATTATTTAGAAAAAGATTTAACAAAAATATCAATAACAAGGTAAGCAATACCAATTATTAATACAATATCGATAAATACAAATAACCAAAACAATCTAAAAGTAGATCTTTGTTTTTCAATTACTTCTTTTGAAGTAGTTTCACTATTAGATTGATTTAAATCTTTATTTTCATTAATTAATTCATTATTTTCCATATATTAGAATTTTAAACTACCTGGTGTACGAGGATATGGTTGAACATCTCTAATATTATTAATACCTGTAATATACATTAATAATCTATCAAAGCCTAAACCGAATCCACTGTGGATACATCCACCATATTTTCTTAAGTCCAAATACCATTCAAGACCTTTTGAATTACCAATTTCATCCATCTTAGCTTTTAATTTTGTATAATCTTCTTCTCTTTGACTACCACCAATTAATTCACCAACAGAAGGAACTAATAAGTCACATGCTGCAACTGTTTTATTATCTTTATTAAGTTTCATATAGAAAGCTTTAATTTCTTTTGGATAATCAATTAAGAAAACAGGGCCTTTAAATACTTGTTCAGTAATATAACGTTCATGTTCACTTTGTAAATCCATTCCCCAGAAGATTTTATTAAATTCAAATTTATGACCTTCTTTTTGAGCTTTTAATAAGATTTCAATTGCTTCAGTATATGTTAATCTCTTAAATTCACTATTTAAAACATGATGTATTTTATCTAAAAGTCCTTTTTCAATGAAACTATCAAAGAATTTCATTTCTTCTTTACAATTATCTAAAGTATATTTAATAACATATTTTAAGAATGATTCGATAACATTCATATTATCTTCTAAATCGCAAAAAGCCATTTCAGGTTCAATCATCCAAAATTCAGCTGCGTGTCTAGTTGTATTAGAATTTTCTGCTCTAAATGTAGGACCAAATGTATAAACATCTTTATAAGCCATAGCAAATGATTCAACATGTAATTGACCACTAACTGTTAAAGAAGCATTAGCTTTGAAGAATTCTTCAGGATGTTTCATATCAGCTACAACTTTAAATACTTGACCTGCTCCTTCAGCATCATTTGCAGTAATAATTGGAGTATTAACATAAACGAAATTTCTTTCTTGGAAATATTTATGAATTGCATAAGCTAAAGTATTTCTTACTCTATATACTGCATAAAAAGTATTACTTCTAGGACGTAAATGAGCGATATCTCTTAAAAATTCAAATGAATGTCTTTTCTTTTGTAATGGATAATCCTCAGCACAATCATTAAGTAAAGTAATATTTTTAACTTGTATTTCAAATGGTTGTTTATTTTCAGGAGTTAATTTAATATTTCCTTGAACTTCAATTGTTGAACCATATCTTATATGTGAATAAGTATCATAATCTTTATTACTTGAATCATAAACTAATTGAATATTCTTAAAATAAGTTCCATCGTTAAATTCAATAAATCCGATTGAACCATTATTTCTATTAGTTCTAACCCAACCTTGAAGATCGACTTCTTTTCCATCTTCTAGTTTGTTACTTTCTAATTCAATGAAAAGTTTTTTGTTAGTTAATTCCTTTGAAACCATAATTTCTCCCTATCTCTTTCTTTTTCCACTACTCATAGCAACTATATATAATATTCTTAAAAATAAAATAATGAAATCGCTAAATAAATTTAATGCACAATATAAAGCAAGATTTGTTGTAATAACTCCATTTGAAGAGTTAGCAATAGCTTTTAATCTACTCATATCGATTGCAATATAAGCGATTATAACAACAAAATAAATTATTTCAATACCCCAAAGTAATGCATTAAATGCATTAATTGCAACTGAAGAGTTCATAAATATAAAAGGTAATAAAACAAAATTGAATAAACACATGAATCCTATAGCAGATAAGCCATAAATTAATACAAGATAAACAAATTTAATTTTGTCACCAAGTAAAGCGCCTATTCCACATGTAATCAAAAATATTAAAGCTGTAAATCCTAAAGCAGTGCCAAATACATATGGACTATCAACTGTAAAACAAACACCAGTTAAAATAAATCCCATAAATACTGCATAAAGAACATATGGAACAATTAATCCTCTACCTTTTTTATTGCAGAAGAAACTTACAATAAGTGAACAAATAAAAAGTCCAACAATTCCAACACCAAGAAATATATAATAAGCCATAATTCCAATTTCTGGATTATTTATTGCTAAATTATAAATTAAACTACTTGCTCCAAAGGTTACTGCTGTAGTGATAAGTAAAGCTAGACCAAAGTATAAGAAAACTTTAACATAAGTTTTATTAGTAAATGATGAAACAGGTTTAGCACCAGTACCATCTAAATTAGCTTCTCTAGTTTTATTTAAATAGTCTTCCATTTTAAAACCTCCGTTTATTCATTATACAACAATAATACGTTTATTTTTAATAGAAATTATAAATATATTTATAATTTACTTTTCTTTCATAGAATTTAAATTAATATTAAAAATTTTCCGTATATTATTATAACTTTATTTTAAGTAATAATAAAAATAAAGATATAATCGAGACTTTTTAAGAAAAATAAAGACAATATTAATAAGCCAAAATATTTACTAATTATTTTATTTCTAAACTAAGATTTAGTTAAGATAAATATTCTTAATGAAATTTGTCTTTTTTTATACTAATAAGGGAGAAATATTTATGAAAAAGTTTGCAAAACTTCAATTATTTTTAAGTTTGTCATTTTTAACAGTGGGGGTAATCCCTGCTCTATTTGCTTGTGGAGGACCTGCACAAGAAAAAGTTCAAAAGTTTAAAATTACATTAGGAGATTTAGGAGGTGCTGAAGCTACTTTAAGTACAACTGAAGCTAAAGAGGGTGAACAAGTTGATATTAATATCACTTCTATTCCTACTAATAAAATTATTGAATCAGTTAGTTGTGGTGAAGGAATCGCTGTTACAAAAGATAGTGATACAAAATATCACTTTGAAATGCCTAAAGTTGATGTAGTTGTTACTTTTGTTGTTAAACAAACAAAATTCAATGTTTCATTTACTGCTGAAGAAAGTCATCCTGATACAGTAGTTGAAATTTATACTGCTACTACAATGCAAGAAAAAACTTTACCTTTTGCAGCTACTATTGGTGAATCATTTAATGTATTTGCTTTTAATGATAATGAAACAATTTCAGGATTATATGCTAATGGTACTGCTTTAGAAAGAATTGAAGGTTCAACTGCATATTTATTAACCATTGGAAATGAAGATGTAGTTTTAACATGTAGTTATGAAGAAAAACAACCTGTTACTAGTGAATTTAATTTAGTTTATAATGTTGATCCAGAACATGCTTCTTTAGAAGTTACTTTCTTGGATGAAAATTATAACACTGTTACAAAAGCTAAGGCTGGTTCGACTGTTTTTATCGCTACTTTCTTTGCAGATGAAACTTTAACTTTACCTCAAAAAGCTTTTGTTAACAGAACTGAAGCTACTCCTTTTGGCGAAAGTATGCCTGGAGCATTCCAATTTACAATGCCTAGTAAAGATGCAGTTATTACATTTACATATTAATAAGGTAAGTTATGAGAAATAGTAATAAATTATTTTTATTAATACCTACTTTATTATTAGTAGGTTGTAAAAGTGGAGAAAATGATAGTTCAAAATATGATTCTATTTTAACTAGTTTTCAATCTGGATTTAAAATTAAAGGGACTCTTAATACAACTAAAAAATATTATGAAGATAGTGATTATAAAATTCCTTTAGATAGTAAAGAACAAGTTAAAGAAACTTATTTTATTGAAAGTATTTATCAAAATAATAATGGTTACGTTGGTGTTGATCGTCGTTATTATAAAGAATCTAATGGTACTAAAAAATATTTATCAGGTGAAAATGCTTATAATAATAAAGGATACGTTGCTTTAAATTACGTTGATTATGATAATGTTTTACAAACAGATGGATATAGCATGGATGATGATTATAATGAATTATCTTATAGTGCTAGTGGTCTTATTAATCCTTTCCTTTTAATAAATTCTAGTGATATAAGTAATGATAAATTATTAAATAACTATAAAGCTAATTTGTTTTATTCATATATTTTTGCTGGCATTTCAGATAAGATAAATACTAAACTTTCTATAAAAAAAGCCGAGTTTAGCAAGGATTTTGAAAAATTAAGCGTAGTTTTTAATGATTATAAATCTACTGAATATGATAATTATGATACCTTTTATATTACTTTAAATTATGATATTACTTTTACCTTTGAAGATATTGGAGTAGCTAATAGTAAAGATGCTATTCAAATAGAAAAGAATAAAGTAGAGAATGAACCATTACAAAGAGCATTAAATAACATGGTTAATAAGAACATTACTATTTCTAGAAAAATAGTAAGTTATGATAAAGATGCTAAAGTTGATGCTGAAGAAACAGTTATTACATATAACGATGGAAAAGATATCTATATGCAAGTATTTGATTCTAATTTAGCTAATAATGAAGTTCCTACTACTCCAAGTAAAAGTGATTTATATTTAAAAGCTAATAGTAAGAAGTTTTTAAATACTTATACTTATTCTAAAGATGGTGAAAATAATGATTATATATTTAATTTAGATACTGGTAATTATGCTTCAATCAATGGTTATTACTATTATTCCGCTTTCCAACCTGATTTTAATATAAATGCTAATATTTTTAATAAAAATGAAGATGGTTCTTTTTCACCAACTAATGATAACTTACCTTATATTGGTAGTGATTGTTTTGTTCCACCATTAAATACAACTAGTGAAATATCTAATGGTTATATTACTGATATGAAGATTTATGTAAATGAAGAAACTGATATTAGTTATATAAGTACTATATTAATGGAATTTGATAGCAACATATATCATGGTGAAATTACTATTAATTATACAAATGTAGGTAAAACAACTTTACCTTTTAATATTACGATTGAATAGGAGATTAAAATTATGAAAAATAAAATTACAATATTAACGATATTATCTTCTATTTTACCTTTAGTTTCTTGTGGTAGTAGTGATGTAATTACTTCTAATATTAATAATTTAAGAAATGGATTCTTACTTAGTGGAGAAGTTACTCAAACTAGATATGCTGCTACTGGATATGGTAATGATCATGGTTATAGTTTTTCTAAAGATACTGAAGAAACTAATAAATATAATGTAAATGTAGGTTTTCAAAGTAATGGTATAAATGCTTATACTAAGACAAGTACTCAAGAATTTGATGGTGAAACTTATGTTATTGAAGATTATTTATATTTTGCTGATGAAGAAGGTTTAACTTATAAGAAAGAATTAAATTATCAAAATAAGATAGATAAAAATTATTCGATTAATTTATCTTCTAGTTCTTTTACTTATAATGGATTTTATAATTTCTTTTCAATTATTGGAAAAGAAGATTTAATTAAAGATGAAGAATTTAAAGCTTATGATCGATATCAATTAGATATTACTAAAGCTGGAATTATTGCTAATAATCTACTTTATTCATTAAATAGTGGATTTGCTAGTAAAGTTAAAGAAGCTTATTTTAGATTAAGTAAAAATAAATTTAGTGAATTTCATATTGAAATGGAACCATATTATTATGCTGATACTTCTACTGGTTATTTTTATAAAATATATAATAAAGCTATATTTAATATAACTAAACAAGGTAGTTATAAAGTAGATGATATTACTCCTATTAGTAAGAAAAATAATACTAAATTAGAAAAAGCTATTAAAACCATTAATAATAATTTCAAGTTAACTACTGAAATTAATGTTACTGAACAAACTACTAATAAAGTAACTGTTTCATATAAAGATTTCTATTTTGATTCAAAATCTATATATGTACATAATTATGATGATAAACTTAAAAGTAATCCTGATCCTTTAACTGATTATTATTTAAGTGCTGATGATAATGGTAAATTATATTCATATAAATATGATAGTGAATCTAAAACTTATAATAAGTCTGTAACTGATGAATATCCTAGTTTATATCAAGGTAAATATTATTATGAAGATTATTTACCTATTATAAGTAATATTAGTAGTGATTTATTTACATTAGATTCTAGTGATAAAAACTTATATATTAATGAAGAAGGTACTTCTAGTTGTTTAAATAAATGTTTTTATATACCTTTATCTCCTTATAGAACTGCTGATGCTTTAAATTTTTCCAAATATGAAGTTAAATTAAATGATGAAAATATAGATTATATTAAATTATATTTTTCTTATCTTAATTATGATGGAGAAATTAGAAGTGGTTATTATAAATTAAATTTTGATAATATTGGAAATACTTCTAATCCTGCTACGTTATGAAATTAAATAGATTGTTTGTTTTATCCTTATCATGTTTAACTTTATTTTCTTGTAATAATAAAGAAAATAATTTTTCTAATGACAAAAATGTAGAATTATTATTAAGTGGAAATAAAGGTGGTAATATTAAATTATATAGTAATGAAACATTTCTTGATGAATTTAATGATTTAGAATTTAATAAAAGTTACCAATTTAAAAAAGGTACTGAAATAAATTTAAAAGTGTCCCAATCTGAAGGATTTTTTATAAATTCAATTAATTATAATGAAGAAAAAGTTAAAGTTAATAATCAATTTTATACATTTATTTTAAATGAAGATACTAATAAATTAGATATAAAATTCTCATTAATTGAAACTAATATTGACGATTTTACTTTTGAATTTAATGAAGAGAACAAAGAAGCTTATATTACAAATTATTCTTCAAATAACACACCTTCTCCTTTGATTATTCCTGAAGAAGTTAAAGGATATAAGGTAACTAAAATTAAAGAAACTGCTTTTGATAATACTTCAATTAAAAAAATTAAGTTAGGAAATAATATTAATAATATTGAAGATGGTGCATTTAAAAACGCTTCTTCATTAACTTATTTTATAACTGATAATAATCAATATTATAAAGCTATTGATGGTATTCTTTATAATAGTGATCAATCAACATTAATATCAGTTCCAGCTAAATATGAAAATAGTGAATTAATACTAAATTCTAATACTAAATTTATTAATGATTATGCTTTATATACTAATAGAACTATAAAAAATGTAGTCTTTAATAATTCTTTAGAAAAGATAGGAAAATATGCATTTTATAATGTTAATACTATAGAAGAATTAACTTTTCCTAATAGTTTAATAACTATTGATGATTATGCTTTTAAACAAAATACTGTATTAAAAACAATTAACTTTAATCAAAGTCTTCAATATATTAATTCAAATGCATTTTATGGTTGTATTAAAATTAGAAAATTAGAATTTCCTAATTCATTAAAAGAAATAGGTAATGATGCTTTCTACCATTGTGATTATTTATCAGATATTAAATTTAATGAAGGTTTAATTAAAATTGGAGATAGAACTTTTAGTAATTTAACTAGTTTAATTAACATTGAATTCCCTTCTACATTAAAAAGTATTGGCAGTAGCTCATTTTCTGCTTGTTCAAATTTAAAAACTATAAACCTTAAGAATATAGAAACTATTGGAAATTATGCTTTTGTTTTATGTAATTCTATAAATAAAATAAATATTCCTAAAACAATTAAATCAATTGGTTTTAATCCGTTTTATGGAATATTACATTTAGATCAATCTACATTTACTATTGAAGAAAATGATAATTATGTTATTAATGAAGGCGTACTATTTTCTAAAGATAGAACTAAACTCATATCTTATCCATATGGTATTACAAATACTAATTATGTTATTCCAAGTTCAGTAACTATTTTAGATAATCAATGCTTTGCTTTTAATAATAATTTAGCTTCTATAGAGTTACATACTGGTGTTAATAAAATTGATGAAGCATTCTATGGAGTAACTTCTCCTTTAGTTATTAGTTATAAAGGTACTATTGAAGAATTTAATTCAATTAATAAAGAAGGAAGTAATGGTTATAGTTATTACGAAGGAAGTAGTATAAAAAAGATTAACTGTACCGATGGTACAATTAATCTTTAAGAAAAGGAGATATAAAGAGCGAAAAACGCTGTTATTCTTAACTATTATTTTCAGATTTTACTCACATTCATTAATTGGATGTGAGTTTTTTTATTTGAATTTATTAGAAAAATATTCAAACAAATTATAGGTGGTACCCTCCCCTTGTTTACATTATAAAGAAATTGATATCCCTTTTTCAGTACATCAAAAGATTTATTATATACATTTATTATTTTTTAGTGTTTTATTATTAATCAGATAAAGTCTTTTTTAAAAAATCAATATATCCTTTCCCTTTTAAAGACTATAAATAACTATAAGCGGCTGCTTTATTAGTTATCCTAAATATTACCAAAAACTAATTAAAACTAATAAAAACCGTGCAGAACTCAAATATTTTTTAGAAATTTAATGATAAATCTAATTTATTATCTTAATTTATATCTTTGATTCTTTGATGTTTTTTTATCTTTAAATTCAACTTCTATCAATCCTAATTCAATTGCAGGATTTAAATAATTCTTTCTAAAATTTACTTTATCAGATAAATTTAATAAACTTAGCATATCTTGGGTTGTATACCATTTATCTTTTTTAAGTACTTTTAATAATTTATTAACATATATACTGCTATTTTCTATTTCTAATGAAGTGTTATTAATTAACTCAGTTAAAGATAAATCAATCATTTTTAACATAAATGTAACAAAAACTGTAGAATCTCCATTTAGATTAGATTTACTAATTGCATCATAATATTCTAATTGGTATTTCTTTATTAAAGATTCAATTGGAATATATTTAAAAATTGGTTTCCATTTACTTAATATTAAGTTTTGCCATAATCTAGCCATTCTTCCATTTCCATCACTAAATGGATGAATAAACACAAATTCATAATGAAAAATTGAAGATAAGATCAAGGGATTCATTTTATTAAAGTTTTCTTTTGCCCAATTAATTAAATTAGACATAAGAATAGGTACCATTTCTTTAGGGGGTGCTAAAAAAATTAAATTTCCTTTATTATCAATGACTCCTTCTCCACTAATTCTATATTTACCAGAGAGTTCTATTAAATCTTTAGTCATAATAGAATGAATAAATTTTAAATTTTTTTCTATAAAAGGATTTTTATCATAAGCAATTTCATAAGCTTTAATAGCGTTTTTTATTTCTTTTATATCTTTAGATGGACCAATTACAACTTTATTATTAATTACATCTTCAACTTGATTAATTGTTAAAGAATTAGCTTCTATTGCGCAGCTAGATTGAATAGATCTAATTCTATTTTGCTTTCTAAGTATTGGAAATCTAGATAAATTATCATAAGATGATATCTTTCCTATTTTTTCCATAATAGAAGAAACATAATCTAATATCTCATTTGTAATAATAAGAGGTGGTATGTATTTTTCCATACTCATATTATAACATAAAAATTATCTTGTAGGGTATCTTATAGGGTTTCTTAATGGCTATAAGTTAAAAATATCCCATACTAGCGACGTTTTTCATTTAGTTGTTTTTATTTGTGATATTTATAATTATTCGCAAAAATTATATTATATTTGCGAAAAGATAATTTTTAATTTTAGATTAGTGCTTAAATAAGCACTTTTATAAAATGCATAGATTGATTTTTTATATTTAAATAGTATAATTAAATTAGATATATTTTATATTTTTGCTTAAATAAGCACTTTTATAAAATGAGGTGAGATTATGGAAATAAAACGTGATTATTATTTAAATCAGTTAATTAGTTCTAAAGGAAACGGAATGATTAAAGTTATAACTGGTATTCGTAGATGTGGTAAATCTTATTTACTCAATAATTTGTTTTATAATTATCTTCTTCAAAATAATGTAGATTTTGACCATATTATTAAATTTTCTTTTGATTCTGCTGAGGACTTAAAAATGATTGGGGAAGACCCTTTCAAATTTAGTGATCCTAATGCAAAAGTCGATCCAAACAAATTTATGCACTATATTAAGTTAAGATTTAATGATTCTAAAACATACTATCTATTACTTGATGAAATCCAACTTTTAGGTGCTTTTGAATTTGTTTTAAATAGTTATTTAAGACATTCAAACATTGAAGTATATGTTACAGGTAGTAATGCTAAATTCTTATCAAAGGATATCATTACTGAATTTGCAGGAAGAGGATGGCAAATACACATCTTCCCTCTTTCATTCAAAGAATATTACGATGCAATTGGTGGAGATAAACTTCAACTTCTTCAACAATATATGTTATATGGAGGACTTCCTGCTTTAATTAACTTTTCAGATAAAGATAAAATCTCCTATTTAAAAAATCTTTATAAGGAAACTTATATAAAAGATGTTATTAATAGAAATAAGATTGTAGATGAAGCTCCTATGGAAGCTTTATTAAATACTGTTTCTTCTTCAGTTGGTTGTCTTACTAACCCATCTAAGCTTGAACGAGCTTTTAAAAGTATTGGTAATATTACCTTATCAACACCAACAATTTCTAAATATTTAGAATTATTATGTGATGCATTTATTTTAAACGTTGCTAAACGTTATGATATCAAAGGAAAGATGTATATGAGTACTCCATTTAAGTACTACTTCACTGATTTAGGTCTAAGAAATGCATCTATTGACTTTAGACAAGTTGAATATACTCATCTACTTGAAAATCTTATTTATATCGAATTATTAAGACGTGGATATTCTGTTGATGTAGGTAACATTGAAAAACAAGAAACTATAAATGGCAAATATACTAGATCACAACTTGAAGTTGATTTTGTATGCAATTTAGGAGATAAACGCCTTTATATACAAGTTGCTTATTCAATCCCTGATGAAGCTAAAATTGCTCAAGAAAAGAAATCACTTCTAACAATAAAAGATAATTTTAAGAAGATTATTATAACAATGGATTATCTTCAACACCTACACTATAACAATGATGGAATCCTAATCATGAACATCTATGATTTTCTTTTTGACGAAAATTCCATTGAATACTAATTTAATTTGTTAGCTTAAATATGATATCTTTTTAATTTAAGCTAGTCTTGCTTAGTAAAATTAATAACACGCTCTTCTTCACCTGTTTCAGATGAATCTAGATACCTTAAGGATAATTCTCCATTTGCTTGGAAATAAAAGCATAATTTATGCATTCCATAATTAATTATACCAGAGTAAGAACCTTCAGTAATGTAATCAAGTGTAATTGAATATTTCTCAAAATTAATAATTACATCTAGAATATAATCTTTTTCCTTTTTGTTCACTACAACATATGGAAAATTTATTTTGTCATCATTAATGATTAATTCTACACCATTATAACTATAACGATCTTTTTCCTTTTCAATAGATAAGGTTTTGTCGTTACAAATAATTTTATCGCAAAATCCACTCTCTAAAAGATAATCTAGACGCCTATTACAAATTATACCAAACTGCTCTAATGTTCCATCAAAATATAATTCTTCTAGATGATAATTCTTTTCACTCAGCCTCCCTTCTGGACTAAAGCAAGAAAGTGTATTTGGTAAATGAACTTTCTTTAAAACATTTAAGTTAGGTAATTCTTTGCCTAAAGAAGTGACTGCACTCAGTTCAAATGATGTTACTTTTTTGCCTAAAATATGAGATGGAACATAAATCTCACTTTCCATTCCTAGATAAGTAAAAAGTCCTAAATTATTAAAATTATTATCTTTATCTCCAACATAGGAAATTGATTCATAATCTTCAAATATTTTATTTATAGATTGATCTTCGATTATAACTTCATAACCATCTCTCTTTAATAATGAAACCCATGAAAAAATTGTTTCATTAACCTTTGTAGATATTTTAATATGTGCTTTCTTGTCAGCTGATCGATAATTAAAATATTCTAATGTGGAAGGTAACTCTACTTCTACATTTTTATTTTCAGAATAATAGTCAAATTGAATAATATTTAAATCAAAACGTGTAACGCCTTCGTGGACCACAATTTTTTCTATATTATCACAATGGAGTGATACATTATTATTACCATAAGCATTGTTATAAATATCAATGGTTTTAAGACCACTTAAAACACCTTTAAAATGAGCGTTTTCATTTGATGAATTAAGCGTAATTTTTGATACAATTTCTTCACCATCTTCAATAGTTACGGATTCAAAATCACCTTCTAAAACTAAATGTTTAATTGAATTATTACCAGCAAAAGACAATATTGCGTCATTAGTAACATTATGAACTTCGAGAAGTTCATAATTATAATTATAAGGACTATTTACAAAATAATAGAAAATTCCACTCCTATCATCTTCAATTGGATAGTAATTTAATTTTAAGGTTTTAGCGTTAAGAATGGTCTTTGGGCAAAATGCTTCCCTACATCCTTTTGAAAAAGAATTAAATTTTAATAAATCTAGTTCTGTAACTTTTTGATCCATTATATATAGAAGTGCTGTTCCATCATAACTTGTTAAAAATGGTCCTTCAGTTTTAAAAAATGTAGAACCTGTTTCTATTTCAATTTTTTCTAAATAAATAAATTCTTTACCATTATTATCAACAACAAGACTTAAATTACTTACATCAGTTATATTTCCGTATTTGTCTTTAACACCAATGACAGATTTAGGAATATAAAGTTCTTTTACGATAGTTTTTCCTACTATGCGAATAGAAAAGTGTTCTGTTAAATATTTGATGTTATTAGGGATTACTACTCTTTCTTCATCTTTAGCAACATACATTTCAGCAACGCCATTATGTTCTAAGATTCCGAGAGTTTCAACACCAGCATTGCTCCCTGGCCATAATCTATTTATAATTTCTTGAGCTTCATGTTCTGAAATTACAAATTGTGAATCTCTTTCTAAAACTCTAAAATCTTCCTTATTAATGATTTCAAAACCATTTTTGATTTTTTCACGAACTCCGCCAATCAATGTTTTATTTCTATAAATTCGATCTGCTAAATGCGCATTATGATAACGAATTTCATATGATTCAGTTGTTTTATAATATTCAATAAAAGTTAATGTACTATCGCCATAAAAAGCCCATTCTGTATTTCCTGAGTCAGTAATTTGAAACCCACTAAAAGTATAATCATTTTCATTATTATAAGTGACATCAAAATACATATAATATGTGTCATTATCAAAGCCTAAATTACTAGGAATATAAATATAAGTTGATGTTTCATTTCCATTATTAGTTACTTTCACGTAACCATCATCTTTATAGCGAGTAATTACATTATAGAAATTAGATTGTTTTCTATACTTTACTAATCCATCTCCAACAATTACTGGAATATACATGGATTGTTCAAATGCATTAGCGATATCAATTCCGGTTTGAATATAATCACCACTATTATTGAGCATATCAATAATTTCGTTTTTATTTTCAAAAGAACGTTTCTCTCTTTTAATATTCTTTCTCGATCTTTGTTGATTATCATTTTGAATAAAATCCTTAAAGATTTGATTCATTTTAGCTGAAAATTCTTCATATTCTTTATTTTTTAATCCACCACAAGAAGATAGAAGCATAACAAATAAAGCATTAAATATTATGGCATGTTTTAATTTCATAGTATTTCTCCCTAGCATTAACTTTTCTTAAGCTAATTGAATGATAACATGAATTGGAAGTTTTTGCTCTAAGTTATAATAAAAAGATTAAAATTTCGGACATTATTTGACAGGATCATTGCAATAAAGGATATTTTAAGCAACAAATTCACCCTTAACGATTCACATTAGTGAAAAAATTCTGTGTAGAAAAGTAAAAAACGTGTCCTCTAGTGCATCAAATAATTCGCCAAGTAACAATACTATCTAGCTCTTTTTATTTTTCGCAAAAGTTATATAGTTTTTGCGAATTTTTTTCATTTTAAATTGATATTTCTTCCTAAAAGTTATATAAAAATTGCGAAGAGGTGTTATTTATGTGTACTAGAAATTTAATATATGAACGCATTACAAATTCATCATTTAAGGCTTTTACATCAGCTGATTTTTTAGATTTAGATAATTATAAGAATATTAGTAAAGCTTTAGAAACATTAGAAGATACTGGTTTTTTATCTCGTGCAAAACGCGGTATTTATTATCAATATAAAAAAAATGAACTGTTTGGATTTATTGAACCACCAAACATTGATGAGGTAGCTAAAGCAATTGCAAGACAATATAATTACAATATTGTTCCTTCTTCTAACCATGCTTTAAATATCATTGGTATTTCTACACAAGTTCCATCTTCTTATACTTACATAACTGATGGTCCTTATAATGAATATCAAATTGGAAAAATTACAATCAAATTTAAACATGCAACTTCTAAAGAAATTAATGGTTTAAGATATAAAAATCTTATTGCTATTCAAGCTATTAAAGCATTAGGTAAAGAAAATATTACTGATGATATTAAGTTAAAAATACTTAACTTCTTAGATGAAGATGATATTTCAGAAATTAAGAATAATACAATTAAAATCACTGCTTGGATTTATGATTTATTTAAATCTATTATTGGAGATAAAAACTAATGTATAACATTGCCAACTTATCTAATAAAGATAGAAATGCTCTATTTTCTAAATATGAAAATGACTTTGGAATAAATAAAGCTATCGTTGAAAAAGATTTTTGGGTTACTTTCCTTTTAGACTATTTGTTTCACAAATCAAAATTTAAGGACTATTTTATCTTTAAAGGTGGTACTTCCCTTTCAAAATGCTTTAATCTAATTTCTAGATTTTCTGAAGATATTGATCTTATATTAAAATGGAATTATCTAACAGATGATGATCCTAACAATGAACGTTCTAACACTAAACAATTAAAATACAATGAAGAAATCAATCGTTTAGCTTAAGAATTCTTAAAGAACGAATTCGTTCCTACTTTAAGCAATGAGCTAAAAGAATTAATTAATGATGATTTCAAACTTGAAATTAATCCGCTTGAACCCCAAACTGTGAATTTTTCCTACCCAAGACTTTTTAATGCTAGTGATGCCAGAATATTACAATACATCAAACTTGAAATTGGTCCACTAGCTGCTTTAACTCCAACAGAGATTACTACTATTTCTCCCCTAATAAAGGATTTAAATCTTCCTTTATTAACTTATGATTCAACTTCTATTGAAACAGTAAGCGTAATTAGAACATTTTGGGAAAAAGTTACAAGATTGCACCAAGAAGCTCATCGACCAGAAACCACTCAAATGCCTTCTAGATATTCTAGGCATTACTACGACATCTATTGCATAGGTCATTCTAAGTACAAAGATTTAGCACTTGCTGATCTAAAGTTACTTAAAACCGTAGCGTCATTTAAGAAAAAATTCTATCCTAGAAATTGGGCAAAATATGATGAAGCATACCCTACAACTCTCAAACTTTTACCTCCAAAATATAGATATAAAGATTTAGAGGATGATTATATAAGTATGCAGGAAATGATTTACAAAGGTGCACCAACTTTTTCTGAAATAATGAATTATATCAAACAACTTGAGAATGAAATTAATTCTCTAATTAAATAACTATTTAGATTAGAGTCCTTATTTAGGGCTCTTTTCATTCGCAAAAATTATATTATATTTGCGAAAAGATATTTTTTATTTTAGACCAATGCTTAAATTAGCCTTGTTCTAAAATGATAAGGTCATAATAAATAGTATCAATTAAGTCATCGCGAAACTGAAATATATTAACATGGATAATTTTATTATTTGATAAGTTACTTTGTTCAATAATCGGCAATGTAACTGATATTCCCTTAATTACTTAACGTCTAAACAATTTAAGGAACTAGTTTTCCACTTAAATTAACAAAAGTGTCTGCTTTCTATTGACCCGTTCAAAAAGACCACCAATTAAGGCAGTCCTATACGAAATTCAATCTATAATTTATCTTTTATAAATATACCTAGTATTACGAGCAGTTCCAATTTTTTCAACAACTCCGCTTTTTACAAGCTTCCCTAAAACACTCTCAATAGTAGTGACGCTTACATCTGGTAATACTTTATATATATCTGCTTTAGATAATGGAGTAATGCTGTTTTTCAATGTTTCTTCAATACGATTTGTCTTGGATAGTTTCTTACCATTGACAACACAGAATCTCATATCTAGTTCTCTATAGCAACGAAGAAGCGTAAATATAAAGTTCTCTGCAAAAGCAAAATAATCATTTTCGTTAAGCTCCCATCCCTTTGATGAGATTCTTAGTGCTTCATAGTAAAGATCTTTATATTTATTGATCTGTTCCTCGTACGAAATATATTTAACTACGTCATATCCTTCTTTATATAAAAGCAATAAAGATAAAAGTCTACTCATTCTACCATTTCCATCAGAGAAAGGATGTATACACAAAAAATCTAAAATAACACATGGGATAAGCAATAATGAATTGATGCCATAATCTTGTTTTGCTGATAAATAGGCGAGATAAAGTTGCTCCATAGCTTTTGGTGTTTCTGCTGCTGGTGTCGGACGAAAACGAACGCTTCTATTACCATATGCATCAATTTCTAATATAACATTATCCGTTTCTTTGTATTTTCCACCATACTGATAGTTTGTATATGAGAGCAACATTGAGTGAAGGGACAATATAGTATTCTCTGAAAAATCTAATGTTTTATAATTCAAGTGTATTAGATTGAGCGCATCTCTATAACCTGCAATCTCGGCTTCGTCATGATTTAAAGGCGCACTACTTTTATTAACGATATCTTGTATTCTGCTGTCGCTAGTTATTATACCTTCAATAGCATTTGAACTTTTAACTGACTGTACCTTTGCTATCTTTTCTAATTCATTAAATGCATCAGTGTAGATTCTTTGTCTATCCAATGCTTTATTTTTCAATTCTCCAATAGACAATGATAACGTGATAAATTTAGATGGTATGTTGGCATTTTTTAAAAACGAATAATCAAACTTATGCATATATTCCTCCTAATGTGCATATATTTTATCAAATAATATGCAGATTTTCAACTATTTTAACACATCATCTGCATACTTTTTATATTTTTATATGCATTAAAATTACTTAATATGCAGAAAGAGTCAAATCAATGATTCTATCGAATAAGTAATCAGTTTTTTTAAAAAATAACAAATCATATATATTTAAATTGCGTAATCCAAAAAAGTTATTAATTTATCAAATATAAAGGAATCGTTATTGTAGTTTTCTATACTCAATCTTTTCAATAAATAAATTACAAATCAGCGTTAAGCAAAAATAAATAATTATCCTCAGATTCTTCAACCAAATTTTTTATTATTTGTATAAAGTCTGAATAATCATATGTAGTATGAGCTTTGTCTAAAGCATCATAATATTCAACTCTATTTTCATTTTTAATTACTACAGGAGGATATCCATTTTTGATTAACTCAAAATTAAGTAAAAGCCTTGCTGTTCTTCCGTTGCCATCAACAAAAGGATGAATTTTCACAAATTCACCATGAAGATAACATGCTCTTATGATAGGATGCAAATTTTCCCATTTTTTATAATTTTCCATTAATTTTTGCATTTCAAATGGCACATTTAGATAAATTGGTGGAACATGTTTTGCACCACTAATAAATACATTCTCTTGACGATATTTACCAGCATTATGATTATCTATTTCTTTTAGTATTAAGTAATGGATTGCTTTTATATTATATTCGGTTATAGAATCATTTTTTGAAACAAGGTCTTCAATAAAATCGATTGCTTCTTTATGATTTATGGCTTCTAAATGGTCTTTTAAAGGTTTTCCCTTAATTGTAATTCCATTTTCTAAAACAACCTTTGTTTCAGAAAGAGTTAAGGTGTTACCTTCAATTGCATTTGAATTATAAGTCCATTCAATAACTAACTTATTTTTAAATTGCTCCTTCATTAAATTTGAAAAAGGCCTAAATGAGTTTATTAAATCTTTTTTCTTATCAATTAGGTTAAAATCGATAGCGTTATAAAAAATCTTTTCAGTATTTTTGTATCTTTTATCTATTGGTTTTGTTGCATCTATTGGTATTAACCAAGTTTTGCCTACTTTGATTGCTCCCTCAATTCTACCTTCTGAACATAGAGTGCGTATTCTTCTTTCGTTTATTCCCCATTTTTCTACAAAATATTTTATTAACTTAAATTCCAATTTAAATTCACCTCTTTTATTCCGTAATCGGCACAATGATATTATAAGTAAATCTACGTAATAAGTCAATACACTGCCGTTATCGGCATAATATAATCATAGTTAAAGGATATCAATATTATTAATTTCAATTTACATTTTAAAATTAATAATCGTTGTAAATTTTCAACGATTTATTCCATTATGTTCTCATCAGCTCTAGAAATTTCGGTTTATCTATCCGCTTATAACGTTCCAATAACCATTTTTATTAGAACCAATTCTTTCTATTAGATTATTATTTGTTAAAAATCTAATAATATTATCAATAGCAGTTTCGCTTATTCCTATAATTTTAGCTAATTCCGGCTTGGTGATATTTGGATTATGTCTCATTTCTGATAAAATCTTTTGTCTAGTTTCATTTAATCCGTGTTTCCTAGTTACAGGATTTTTATCGCCAACCTTATCACCAATGTTATCACCAACTTTTCTAATATTATTAAAAGGGATTGTAACAACGATTGAATTTTTTCTAAATTCAAAAGCATTTTCACTATAGTTTTCTATGATTTTAGGAACACCTCTACCGGATTTATCACTAATTCTTAATTGAGCGAAAATTTCCGATAATTTTATATCAGTCTTTTCCTATGCTATAGTGCCGTCGATTTTTTTATTAAAATAAAATAAGAGTAATAAAAAAGCATTTACCATTTATAAATGTATAAAAAAAGGGGCTGTTGAAAAACTGATTAATTAATCGGTTTCTAAATAACCCTTTTTTATTGGAAATTTTTGAGTTTTTAAACATACTGAAGTATGTTTAATTTTTGTAAAATTTTTGATTAATTTTTTTACCTCTTTTTGAT
>JALEXS010000056.1 GCA_022780025.1 Mollicutes bacterium
GATAAACTTATTGATATTGATCAACAAACAAAAAATTTCGAGCCGCTTAACCCTTGAGAGTTATACCATTATTGTTTATTAAACGATAATTACCTACATTTTCAACCGATAAAAAACTACACAAAATTATTGACAATTACACTTTTTGCAACAATCAATTACTTCAAAACTCGAGGACAAAAAAATCTGTCATTATTTGGATTGAAGATAATAAATTTAAAAGATGCAATAGTTTCAATACTGACCTTGCAGAATACAATGGTTATGGTATTTGGTAATGAAACTTCTATGCTAACATTAACAGCATATACAAGTGCTGGTATGCTAGTTGGTATGTTTATTTTAACAATTTTGTCGATACGAAAAGGGTATCAGTATTCTACTCAATCAAACGCTTAATTTTTGTTTAATGTAGTCGTTCTATAAAAACTTATGGGACATACGTTATCGAAAAGTTATAGAACATTGAAGGAGTTGTTAACCATTAAACCTTTTTTGAATAAAAAAGAAATGCAGCTATATTAATTTTAAAATGTGAATGTACAATTTCTTCAAGATAAGAATGAACGTAAGTCGCCAAGCGTTAATTTTAAGATTCATATTTTAAATTTAATAAACTTTTACTAAATTTAAAATTTTTTAATATCCTTCATCTAACTGCTTACTTTACACTTTAAAATATTCAAGATCTATATTCTACTGTACAGTTTTACAATATTTAGTAAAAGTGTACAATAGTAGTGTACAATTTTATTTATATTTTAAAAAGTGTATAGTATAATGTACGCAAATAAATATTGGGGTGATTTTATGATTGTTAGAGAAAAATATTTAAAAACTATAAGAGGTTTTTATGATAGCGACTTAGTTAAAGTAATAACAGGTATTAGAAGAAGTGGAAAATCTGTTATTTTAGAAACAATTATAAATGAGATTAAAGAAAAAACTGATAATATCATTTATCTTAATTTTGAAAAAACAACTGATATTTCAAAAGCTAGCAACGTTAATGATTTAATTGACTATGTAAAGAAAAATAGAAAAAACGGAAAATGTTATTGTTTTTTTGATGAGATACAGGAAATTGATGATTGGCAAATAGCTATAAAAGATTTAAGGTTAGATAATTGCTCAATTTTTGTTACAGGATCAAATTCTAAATTATTATCAAGTGAATTTTTAACATTGCTTAGTGGTCGATTTGTATCGTTTAGAATTAGACCTTTTGTTTATAAAGAAATAAAAGAATATTCGAAAGAATTAGGAATCGATATAAGTATTACTAATTATTTAATTTGGGGTGGGTTCCCAGGAAGATTTAATAATATAAGTATAGAAGGAACCAAAACTTACTTATCTGATTTAGAAAGCACAATTGTTGTAAATGATTTAATTAAAAGATACAAAATTAAAAAAGAAGTTCCTTTTAAGAAAATTGTAAATTACATTTTATGCAGTAATTCTAGAATATTTTCAATTAGATCTATTCATAGATTTATAAAAAATGATTTCCCTGAATTATCGATAATGACAGTTTCAAGATTTATGGAATACTTGAAAGAAGCTTATATTATTGATGAAATTCAGCAGTATTCAACTAAAACAAAAAGAGAACTGAAATACTATGGAAAAATATATGATTCAGATGTATGCTTTAATTCATTGAGGGCAATTAACAATAGATTTGATTTAGACCATAATTTAGAAAATATTGTCTATAACGAACTTTTATATATGGGCTATGAATTAAAAGTTTTCGATAATAATGGAAAAGAGATTGATTTTATTGCTAGTAAAAATGGAAAGATTTATTTGATTCAAGTAGCGTATAGTGTTGTTGATGAAAAAGCATATAATAGAGAATTTGGTGCTTTTGCTAACTTAGATAATACTAATCAAAAAATAATAATAACTAATGATGTTATAGATTATTCAACATCAACAGTAAGACACATAAAATTAGAAGATTTTTTAATGATGGAAGAACTATAGATAAATACGAAAGGTAATAATATAATAAAATCTATTGTTAGGCTAAAACTTTATAATTCTTATTTATGAATCTTTATAACTAAAAAATAATTAATTATAATAAGGGAAATTAATTTTATATATACATTAATTATATTTAAAATTCTATTTATTTTTTTAAAAACCTTTCCAAACTCAACTATTTTTATCGTTTATTAAAGTTTACAAATAATAAATTTGGTCATTTTTATTTTTTATTATCAATTTTAAATTAAGTTTAATTAAAACTTTTTTATCGACCTACAAATATGAAACGCAAACCATAAATTGGGATTTATAGACAGCAGAGTATTTTATAATATAATATGTATAAAGGTTGGTAAATTTTATGAAATATGAATATAAAGTTGTAAAAGTTAAAAATGAAAAAGTAGCTGAAGAAACAATGAATAAAATGGCTAAAGAAGGTTGGAGAGTCGTATCAACTACTTATTGGACAAAATGGGGAGTAGCAATAATTATTACTTTTGAAAGAGAAGTGAATTAAAGTATACAAAAGGAAGTAGATAATTCTATTTCCTTTTTATATATGTCCGTTAAACAATTCAAAATAATATATTGAGTGAAATAAAGTCAGACTTTAGAAAACTCGAAGTAAAGTAAAAAAACAATTTTATATATATTGAAGGATATTTTAAAAACAAATTAAAGATAATTCAAAGTATTATTCAGTTGTTCTAGTTTGCGGACAAAGATAAGCTGGAAAATCAGCTATGCTTCATATAAAAGATGATAACAAAAAGTATGTAACTTTAAATAATACAAACGCAAAAAGAATAGCAAAACAAGATCCAGTATTATCTATTGAAACCTGTGGTCATACTTTGTTTATTGATGAACTTAATAGAGCGTTTTCAATTCTTTCTGGAATATAAATATATAAATTACAATTTAACTGTCATAAATTCAATAAAATTCTTAATTTGTGACACATAAATAGAAATAATAAACAAAATTTACCTTAAATTTTCTATTTTTTAATAGATAAATATACAATAATTTATAAATATTTAAACATAATTAACAATTTAAGTGTCATAAATTCAAAAAAATTCATATTTTATGACACATAAATAATATTTTATAGTATAATATTACCAAGGAAACAATATATGCTTATAAAAAGAAATAAATATTTAAATGAAATTAGAAAATATTATGATTCAAATTTAATAAAAGTTATTACAGGTATAAGAAGATCTGGTAAAAGTATTTTATTAGAACAAATTCAAGAAGAGATTAAAAATAACAATTCTATTGATAATGAACATATTATAGTTATTAATTTTGAAGATTTAAAATATTCAAAATTAAATAATAGTGAAAAATTAAATGAATATATAATAAATAAAATATTAGATGATAATAAATATTATGTTTTTTTAGATGAGATTCAACATGTTCATGATTTTGAAAAAGTACTAGCTTCTTTAAAAGCTACACAAAATATATCACTATTTGTAACTGGCAGTAATTCTAAATTATTATCTGGTAAATTAGCAACTTTATTAGTAGGTAGATGTAAAGAATTTAAAGTTATGCCTTTTAGTTTTCAAGAAACTATAGATTTTTATAAAGAAAATAATCTACCATTACCAGCTAAGCCATTTAATGATTATTTAAGATATGGAGGAATGCCACAAAGATTTGATTATAATAACGAAGAAGATATAAAATCTTATTTAAAAGAAATATTTTACGGAATAATTGATAAAGATATATGTAATTCTAAGTCTAAAATTAATAAAGATACATTTATTTCAATTGCTAAATATATAATTGCAAACTCTTCTAAAGAGTTTTCAGCTGAAAAAATAAGCGAGTATTTTAATAGATATAATAAAGAAAATATATCTCCTAAACATATTTATAGATATTTAGAAAAATTAGAACAAGCATGTTTAATAAATAGAGTTCATAGATATGATGTAGCAAGTAAAAGAAATTTGAAAAATATTGAAAAGCAATTTGTAGTTGATAATGGATTTTTACTCATAGCAAATGAAAGTAATTTCATATCCCCTTCACATGCATTAGAAAATTTAGTTTATAACGAATTAATATATAGAGGATATGATGTTAAAATTGGTAAAACATATAAAGGGGAAATTGATTTTGTTGTACTTAAAGATAATAAAAAGTGTTTTATACAAGTTGCTTATATGTTAATAAATGATGATGTTATTGATAGAGAATTTAATGCTTTTAAGTCAGTTAGAGATGCTTCACCTAAATATGTATTGAGTCTTGATGATATTGATATGTCAAAAGATGGGATAACTCATTTAAATATTGAAGATTGGCTTTTACATAAAAAAGATTTATTTTTGTCATAATTAACTGTCATAAATTCAAAAAAATTCTTATTTTATGACACATAAATTTAAATAATTATTAAATTTAACTTATTATTTTTATCATGTAATAAATAATAAAGATTACATAGTTAAAATGAAAAAGTACTAGTTGCTTTTCAAGTTAAAAATTGTTAAATTAAATTGTCAGTTCAACTGACATAATATAAAATATCAATTATATGGTTATACAAGAAAGAAAAAATATTCATAAAGAAAAAGTGATTTATGCAGCACTAGAGTTTTTTAGTGAAAATGGAATCGAAAATTCTAAAGTTAGTGATATAGCTAATAAAGCTGGAGTAACTGAAAGAACAGTTTTTAGATATTTTAAAACTAAAAACGATTTAGTTTTAGCTGCTGCTTTATTATTTTGGAATAATAGAGTTTCAGAAATAAATGAATTAATGAAAGATGATGAAATTAAGAATTTAAATGGTATAGATAGAGTTAAATTTATTCTTAAAAAATATACAGAATTATATGATTTTGCTAAAAAAGAATTAATTTTTTGTGATGAAGCTGAAACTTATTTAAATAGAAGTGAAAAATTAATCTTATTAAAAAATAGACCACCTAAAGATTTTGATAAAAGTAATGATCCTTTAGCTAAAGCAATTAGGGTTGGTTTAAAAGATAAAACTATCAAAAATAACGATAATATCGATTTAATTTATTTAAATACTTATGATAGTCTTCTTGGATTTATGCAAAAGTTAGCATTAACTGAAGACTTGTCAAATGATGAAAATATTAAGAAAAGATTAGATTTATTTATTGATTCTATAATCAAGATGTATATATAAGGAGGAAGATATGGAAAACAATTATGATGTTATTGTAATTGTTGGAGGAAATGGAGGATTAGCTTCAGCAGCAAGTTTTGCTGCAGCCGGAAAAAGTGTAATTTTATTTGAAAAACATAATATTCCTGGTGGATGTGGAACTTCTTTTAGAAGAGGTCGCTTTGAATTTGAAGTTGCTTTACACCAATTATCACACATGGGAACTGAAGAACGTCCCGGAGAATTAAGAAAATTATTTAAAAAATATGGTATTTTAGATGAAATTGATTGGATACAAATAAAAGAATTATATCGAGTAAATTTTCCGGATGGCACTGGTATAAGCCTTCCTACAAGTAGAGTTGAATGTGAAAAGCATTTATCTAATTTATTTCCAGAAGAAAAGGAAGGAATTTATAAATTTTATAATATAGTTTATAAGTTTTTAGAAGAAGCAAATGCTTTTGCAGCAAAAAGTGCAGCTTCTACTGGAGAACCAAACGCTATTAAAAAGCAATTATGAAAGTTGGATTCCCTAAAATTTATCCAACACTTGCAAAATATGGATTAAAAAGTACTCAAGAAGTACTTGATGAATGTTTTAAAAATAAAAAATTACAAATGGCAGTATCAACTTATTGGTGCTTTATGGGTATGCCACCATCAAGATTTCCATTCTCAATTTTAGCTAAATGTATTGGATTTTATTTAGAAGATAAACCATTTTATTTAAAAGGAACATCAATGATGATGAATCAAGCTATTGCTGAAAGTATTAAACGCAATGGTGGAGTAGTTAAAACTAGTACAATAATTAAGCAAATCATCGTTGAAAATGGCACTGCAAAGGGTGTAATTGATGAATTTGGTAATAAATATTATGCAAAAAAGATAATTTCAGGAATTTCACCTCATGCAACTTATGGTAATTTAATGGAAGAAGATAAAATACCTAACGAAGCTAGAGAATATTTAAAACCTTATACTGTTGGAATATCTGCTATAACTTGTTTTATTGGATTAGATTGTACACCTGAAGAAATAGGATTTAAAACTTCATTTACTCTTAATTATAAATCTATGAATCCTAATAAAGATTTTGAAGATGCATATAAATTATTACCTGAAAATGATGCTTTAGTTGCAACTTGTTTTACAGTTGATGATCCTAGTGTTTCTCCTAAAGGTACATCAGTTATAACTGCTGGAACTTTAAAATATGGTGAAGCTTGGGAAAAATTAAGTCCTGAAGAATATTATGAAGCAAAACAAGAAGCAGGAAGAAGAATTATTGAAAGACTTGAAGAATTATATCCTGGAATTAAAGACCATATCGAAGAAATGGAAATTGCTACTCCTTTAACTCATATGCGTTATTTAGGACATCCAGGTGGTGCTATTTATGGATATGAACAAGATTTAAATCAATCTGTATTTTTCTTCCCAACCGAAAGTAAGATTAAGAATTTAGAATTTGCTTCTGGCTGGGTTAATGCTTGTGGATTTGGTCCAAATTATACATATGCTGATAAAGTAGTTAATAAAATTATTAAGGAGATGAACTAATATGGCTAAAAGAAATATAAAAGAAACATTACTTTCAACTTTAGTTCATGGTGAAGAAACATTAAATAATATCGAAGTAATGCGTAAAGTTAATCGTGATAAAATTAGTAGTGAACCTACTGATTTATCATCATTAAGACTCCATCCTAAACATTTATCTTTAATTGTTAATGAAATTATTGATACTAAAAAAGGTGCAAAAATATTACGTTTAATATCTAGTGATGGATATTTACCTCCATTTCAAGCTGGTCAATATATTAATGTCGTTTTTGATATAAATGGAGCTAGAACTACTAGACCTTATAGCTTATCTAGTTCTCCAAAACAAAGAAGTTATTATGAAATTACTGTTGCTGAAATTAAAAATGGTTATGTAAGTGATTATGTATTAAATAATATTAAAGTAGGCGATACTCTTATTACTAGTGGACCTAGTGGACATTTTGTTTATAATAAAGCCTTCCATAAAAATAAATCTTTATTTTTAGCTGGTGGATCATCAATTACTCCATTTATGTCGATGGTACGTGATATTTTATTAAGTGGAGAAGATAGAGATGTAATTCTTCTTTATGGTTCAAGAACATTAAATACTGCAATTTATCATGAAGAACTTACTAAATTGAGTGAAGAATTTTTAAATTTTAAATATCATTTAGTTTTAAGTGAAAAAGATGAATCATGGAATGGTGATTTTGGATTCTTAGATGAAAATATTATTAAAAAATATGCACCTGATTATTTAGAAAGAACTGCTTATATTTCAGGTCCAAATGTAATGCATCATTTCTGTAAAAATACTTTATTAAATATGGGTATGAAACAAAAAGATATTAGAGATGAAGTATTTGGAAGTAGTCAAGATATTACTAAAGAAGATGGATGGCCAACCAATGTTAGTAAAGACGATGTCTTTAAACTAAAAGTTGGTGATAAAGTAATTGACGCTAAAGCTAATGAACCTATTTTAGTTGCTTTAGAAAGAGCAGGGGTAAGAGTAAATGTATGTTGCTGTAGTGGTGAATGTAGTTTATGTAGAGTTAAATTAGCAAGTGGAAAAGCTTATTTAGCTAATGGAATGTTACTTAGACTTGCTGATCAAAAATATGGATATATCCATTCTTGTAAAGCTTATCCTATTAGTGATTTAGAGATAGAATTATAATTTATTTATTAAAAAACTCATTTATTTTGTTAAAAACCATTCAAAAGTCCAATATTTTTATAGATTTTGAAGATTTATAAGAAAAAATAATTCTATACAATAAACTCCTGAGGTTGTGTTATAATAAATGGTACAAATTGACTTGTACCATTTATATAATAATTTACTAAAGGAGTTTTTTAATATGGCACGTTTCGTAGGGACATCTTCTAAAGGAATAAGACTTCCTATTTTAAAAGAGGGAGATGATTTAGCTAATGAAGTTATTAATTCTATTTTAGCTGCACAAGATAATAATGAATTAACTGTTAAAGATAAAGATATAATTGGTATTACTGAATCTTTAGTTGCTAGAGTTCAAGGAAATTATGCAACAGTTGATGATATCGCATCTTCAATTAAACAAAAGATGGATGTAGATTGCTTTGGTGTTATTTTTCCTATATTATCTCGTAATCGTTTTTCTATTTTATTAAAAGGAATGGCTAGAGCAACTAAAAAGATTATATTAATGTTATCTTATCCAAGCGATGAAGTTGGAAATCATTTAATATCTTTAGATGAATTGGATGAAGCTAATATAAATCCATATAGTGATGTCTTAGATTTAAAGAAATATAGAGAGTTATTTGGATATAAAGTTCACGAATTTACTGGAGTTGATTATGTCAAAATGTATCAAGATATAGTAGAAAAAGAAGGTTGTGAATTTGAAGTTATTTTTGCAAATCATGCTGAAGCTATATTAAATTATACAAAAAACGTTATAAATGCTGATATTCATACTCGTTTTAGAACAAAACGTATTTTATTAAATAAAGGTGCTAATAAAGTTTTATCTTTAGATGATATTTTAACTAAATCAATTAATGGCTCTGGTTATAATTCAAAATACGGATTATTAGGTACTAATAAAGCTAGTGAAGATAAGGTTAAATTATTTCCAAATGTTGATATGGAATTATTAAAAAAGATTCAAGATGGTATTTATAATAAGACTAAAAAACATGTTGAAGTAATGGTATATGGAGACGGTGCTTTTAAAGATCCTCAAGGAAAAATTTGGGAATTAGCAGATCCTGTTGTTTCTCCTTTTTATACTGATGGATTAAAAGGAACTCCTAATGAATTAAAATTAAAATATTTAGCAGATAATCAATATAAAGGATTAGAAGGTGAAGAATTAAAAGAAGCTATTAAGAAAGAAATTAAACAAAAAGATGCTAATTTAATTGGTAAAATGGCTTCAGAAGGTACAACTCCAAGGCAATTAACTGATTTAATTGGTTCTTTGTGTGATTTAACTTCTGGATCTGGTGATAAAGGAACTCCTGTAGTTTATATTCAAGGTTATTTTGACAATTATACAAACGATTAATTTAATATTTAATTAATAGATATAATCATATTAAAAATAAAAATAATTATTTAAATATTATTGAAAGTGATAATACTAAAGAAGGTACTATAAAAACTATTATTTCTTATTTTGAAAATTTTAATTATAGATTAGGCTTTTATGATTATTATAAAGATTGTATTAAAATTCATTATAGTAATACGATTTCTAATTTAAAGTTAGATATTAGTAAAAGCCTAGTTTCTAATAGCGTTTTATATTTTAAAGGTGAAGAAATTTTAACACTTGAAGTTCCAAGTAATTCTAAAAATAGATTCGAATTTATTGATAATTTAGTCGCTGAACTTAAAGAAAGAAGCATGAAAGAATTTGAAAAGGTTTATAAAAAAGAGTTTTTAGATGAAATAAAAAAATTATTGATGTAGACGATTTTCAAATTAAGTTCGATTTTAATTATAAAATATTCATTGATAATTAAGAAAACTTAAAAAATAGTTGAGTTTTGCATGGTTTTTATATGAAATAGTAGATTTCTAGCATTTTTTCATTATTAAAATTAAAGTTTCTTTATTACTAAAAATTTACTATAATATTAAAACTATGATTAATAATGACATTAAAAAATATTTTGACACTTTAGCTTGTAAATGGGATGAATATGAGATCAAAACAGATCAAACGATTATTAATCTATTAGACTTAGTAGATATTAAAAAAGGTTCTTCTATTTTAGATGTTGGATGTGGTACTGGTCGAATAACTAATTTACTATATAAATATAGTAATAATGATGTTACTGCAATAGATTTATCTACTAACATGATTGATATAGCTAAAGAAAAATATAAAAATCAAAAACAAATTACTTTTATATGTGATGATTTTATGACTCACAAATTTGATAAGAAATTTGATTACATTATAGTTTATAATGCATTTCCGCATTTTTTAAATATTAGCGATTTAAATAATGCCTTTATTAATAATTTAAATAAAAATGGAAAATTTGCAATTTTACATTCATTATCACGAAAAGAACTTCAATCTGTACATACAAATTTACATGATAATATTACTAGAAATTTACTATCACCTGCTGAAGAAGCTAGGAATTTTTCAAAAGATTTCAATATATTAGTAGCTAAAGAAGACGAACATTCTTTTGTATTAATTGGCCAAAAAATTAATTAAAAATATTATTTAATATTATAATATTTTTTAATAGGAGGTTTTCTTATGGATAAAGTATTAGAAAACATTAAACAACGTAGAAGTATAAGATCTTTTAAATCTGAACCTGTAAAAGAAGAATATATTAATAAAATAATTTAAGCAGGATTATCTGCTCCAAGTGGACTTAATAGACAAGCTGGAATTATAATTGCAGTTACAAATAAAGAACTTAGAGATAAAATATCTAAATTAAATGCTCAAATAGGCGGAATGGGAGAAAATAAAGACCCATTTTATAATGCTCCAGTAATTTTAATAGTTTTAGCAAAAAAATCTGCCCCTACTTATATTTATGATGGAAGTGTAATGATTGAAAACATGTTATTAGAAGCAACTTCTTTAGGATTAGGAAGCATTTGGATTCATAGAGCTAAAGAAGAATTTGAAACACCATTCGGTAAAGAATTATTAAAATCATTAAATACTACAGATGAATACGAAGGTATTGGCCATTGTGCAATTGGGTATGTAAATGGAGAAATTCCACAAGCTCATCCAATTAATCCAAATAGAGTATTTTTTATTAAATAATTTTATAAGAAAAGTTCTAAACCCATCATTATTACAAAACCAATCATAAAAGACCATAAACCATAATGTTCATAGCCTCCCTTTCTTGATTCAGGTAATAATTCATCGATTGTAGTATAAAACATTGCTCCACAAGCTATTGCTAATAGCCATGGAGTAATTATTGATAATTGAGCTAAAAATAAACCAATAACACCAAAAATTGGTTCAACTATTCCACTGAGTGAACCGAATATAAAACTTTTTGTTTTACTCATTCCTTCTCCATAAAGTGGAGTAGATACAGCAGCTCCTTCAGGAATATTTTGTAAAGCAATACCGATAGCTAAAGATAAACAAGAATAAATTAAAGCAGAATCATTATTACTATTTAAAGCCATTCCACATAAGAAACCAACAGATAAACCTTCAGGAATATTATGTATTGTAACAGCTAAAAAGAATTTTAAATTACTGCTTAAATTTGATTTTTTTCCTTCTAAAACCCCATTATTTTTATGAAAATGAGGAATAAATTTATCTAATAAATATAGAATTAAACCACCAATAAGAAAGCCTAAAATTGGTGGTAACCATTTTATATTACTAAAATATTCTTCACTTTGATTAATTGAAGGTATTAATAATCCAAATATGGAAGCTGAAATCATAATACCACTTGCAAAACCTAAGATAATGTTATTTGCTTTTGTAGAAATATTTCTTTTTAGGAAGAATACAAATGAAGATCCTAAAGTAGTTGCTATAAATATAATAGATAATGAGATAATTGATACTGTAACAGCATTCATAAGTTAACCTCCAAGTCAATTTATTACTATTATACTAAATAGAACTGTTGTCTATAATTAAATTATCTTTTAAAATAAAAAAAAGAAGAAAAAAACATGAAGAAAATTTTAAAATTATTTCTTATTTTTTCACTATAATTTTTCTTTATAGAACAATAAAAAATTAGAAAGTATTAGGATTGACACATTATTTATTAATCTGTAATATTATCACGTAATGAAAGGAAACAAGAGACTGTGATGAAACAAGAATGGAGAGAATTCGCTAATGGTCATTGGACAAGCGAAATTAATGTAAGAGATTTTATTCAACATAATTATAAGCCTTATGAAGGTGATGAAAGCTTCTTAAAAGGACCAACTGAAGCAACAAATAAATTATGGACTGAAATTAAACGTCTTCAAAAATTAGAAAGAGAAAAAGGCGGAGTTTTAGATATGGAAGCAGATGTCGTATCTGGAATTACTGCATATGGTCCTGCTTATATAACAGAAGATAAGAATTTAGAAAAAGTTGTTGGTTTACAAACTGATAAACCACTTAAAAGAGCCTTTATGCCTTATGGTGGAATTAAGATGGCTGAAGAATCTTTAAAAACATATGGATATACACCAAATCCTGAATTCCACACAATATTCACTAAATATCATAAAACACACAATCAAGGTGTATTTGATGTTTATACTAAAGAAATCAAATTAGCTAGACATAATAAGATTATTACTGGCTTACCAGATTCTTATGGTAGAGGAAGAATTGTTGGTGATTATAGAAGAATTGCTCTTTATGGTATTGATTATCTTATTGAAAAGAAACAAGAAGACTTACTTGAACATGAATGCGGAATAATGTATGAAGACATTATTAGAATTAGAGAAGAAATAGCTGATCAAATTAAAGCATTAAAAGAAATGAAAGAAATGGCATTAAGCTATGGATTTGACATTTCAAAACCAGCAAATAATGCTAAAGAAGCTTTCCAATGGTTATATTTTGGTTATTTAGCAGCTATTAAAACACAAAATGGTGCTGCTATGTCTGTTGGTAGAATATCTACATTCTTAGATATTTATATTGAAAGAGACTTAAAAGAAGGCACTTTAACTGAAGAAGAAGCTCAAGAATTAGTTGATCAAATCGTTTTAAAATTTAGAATGGTTAAATTTGCTAGAGTCCCTTCCTACAACGCTTTATTCTCAGGCGATCCAGTATGGGCAACATTAGAAGTTGCAGGTTTAGGATTAGATGGAAGAGATATGGTAACAAAAAATGACTTCCGTTTCTTACATACTTTAGAAAATATGGGTCCATCACCAGAACCTAACTTAACAGTTTTATATTCATCACGTTTAAGTGAAAACTTTAAAAAATATGCAAGTATGATTTCAATTACTACTTCATCAATTCAATATGAAAACGATGATGTAATGAGACCTATTTGGGGTGATGATTATTCTATTTGCTGCTGTGTTAGTGCAACTCAAACTGGTAAAGAAATGCAATTCTTTGGTGCTAGAGCTAACTTAGCTAAATGTTTATTATATGCAATAAACGGTGGAAAAGATGAAATTTCTAAAGCTCAAGTTGGACCTGCTTATCAACCAATTACTAGTGAATATTTAGATTATGATGAAGTTATTGCAAAATATGATGTAATGATGGAATGGTTAGCAAAACTTTATGTTAATGCTTTAAATTTAATTCACTATATGCATGATAAATATTTCTATGAAGCAGCTGAAATGGCATTAATCGATACTGATGTTAGAAGAACATTTGCCACAGGTATTGCTGGATTTAGTCATGTTGTTGATTCTTTAAGTGCTATAAAATACGCTAAAGTTAAAGCAATTAGAGATGAAGATGGTGTAACTACTGATTTTGAAATCGAAGGTGATTTTCCACGTTATGGAAATGATGATGATAGAGCAGATGATATTGCTGTTACTTTATTGAAAACATTTATGGATAAAGTAAGAAAGAATCCTACTTATAGAAATTCTGAACCTACTACTTCAATATTAACTATTACATCAAATGTCGTTTATGGAAAAGCTACTGGTACATTACCAGACGGAAGAAAGAAAGGCGAACCACTTTCTCCAGGTGCAAATCCAAGCTATGGAGCAGAAAAACATGGATTATTAGCTTCATTAAATAGTGTAGCTAAATTACCTTATGAATATGCTCTTGATGGAATTTCTAATACACAAACAATGTCTCCTGATGCATTAGGACATAACTTAGAAGATAGAACTAATAACCTCGTTAATATTCTTGATGGATATTTTGATCAAGGCGCACATCACTTAAATGTTAATGTATTTGGTACTGAGAAATTAATTGATGCAATGAATCATCCAGAAAAAGAAGAATATGCTAACTTTACAATCAGAGTTAGTGGATATGCTGTTAAATTTATTGATTTAACAAAGGAACAACAATTAGACGTTATTTCTAGAACTTGTCATAAATCTATATAAATTGTTATATGACATTAGGTAAAATACAAACTATTGAAACTTTTGGGGCTGTTGATGGTCCTGGTATAAGATATGTTATATTTTTGCATGGTTGTGCTATGCGTTGCCGATATTGTCATAATCCTGAGACGTGGTGTAATGATAAATTTACACCGCAGACCAGTGAAGAATTAATTAAAAAAGCTTTAAAATATAAGCCTTATTGGAAAAAAGATGGTGGAATTACTGTTAGTGGTGGTGAGCCATTATTACAAATTGATTTTTTAATTGAATTATTCACGTTAGCAAAAAAATATAACATTAATACTTGTATTGATACATGTGGACAGCCTTTTTCTAATAATAAAGATTATTTAGAAAAATTAGATAAATTATTAGATTTAACTGATTTATTTATTCTTGATATAAAAGAAATGAATAATGAAACTCATAAATGGCTAACATCGAAAAGTAATGATAATATCTTAGAATTTGCTAGATATTTAAGTGATCATAATAAGAAAATGTGGATAAGACATGTTCTAGTTCCTACTATAACAGATAAAGAGGATGATCTAATTAAACTTAAAGAATTCGTTAATTCTTTAAAAAATGTTGAGAAATTCGAAATTCTTCCTTATCACACATTAGGAGTTATGAAATATAAAGACTTATGTTTGAAATATACTTTAAACTATATTAAAGAACCAAGTAAAGAAGAAGTTAGTCGAGCTAAAGAACTATTAGGCATTAAGTAAAAAAGCTTAATGCTTTTTTCTTACTTAGTAAAAAGTATGATTTATTTTAAGAAAAAAGTTGGAATTTATATAAAAAAATTAAAAATAATTATTTAAAAAGTCTTTAGAAATAATAAAAACCTTTCAAAACCCCTGTGAACCCCAAAATTAAAACTTAATTATTGGAGGTTAGCTTTATGAAGATTTCTTTAGAAAAAAAGAGGGAAATTATTTTGGTTGAACACTTGGAATATCACATTCCTTTGTGTTATTTGGCAAGAAAATATGGAAT
>JALEXS010000005.1 GCA_022780025.1 Mollicutes bacterium
TATTTTAAGGCGATCATCAACAGTTAACCTCTTTGTGTCTTTTTTCATTTTTAACCTCCTATTTTCAGCAAAGAAGACACTTTTATTTTAACTTATTAAAAGGTAATTTAAAAATTGCGTTTAGTTTGTCATTTAATAGAACATATATTCATATTAATATATGTTGATTTTTAGATAATTTTTTTTATAATAGTAAATTAATGGAGAAAAAGAGTAAGTGGATCCGCGGTGTTTAGTATTAACTGAAAGTGTATCATCTGAGAATTTAAATACAGTATGGGGCATGCCTAGTTGGTGTGCTTGGATAATAATAGCGATATTTTTATTTGTGAGTGCTATTTTTAGTGCGAGCGAAAATGCTTATTCTAATTGTAATAAATATCATTTTAAAGTATTAGCTAATAAAGGAAATTTTACTGCTAAGTTAGTTACTAATTTAGTAGATAAATTTGATAATACCTTAATTACTGTTTTAGTTGGAAATAATATTGTTCAAACTCTTATGTCCTTTTTAAGTGCAATCTTATTTTATAATTTATGTGAAATTTATAATTTAGGTAATGGTGTTGAAGCTATTTTATCTACAGTTGTAATGGCTTTTTTAGTCTATATAGTAAGTGATACATGTCCTAAAATATTGTCTAAAGCAATTCCTAATAGAATGGCTTGTATTTTAGCTTATCCTGTAACATTAACTTATTATTTATTATTCCCAATTATTATAATTTTTAAATCATTTTTATGGTTAGTTCATAAAATATTTAAGATTCAAGATGAAAATTTATTATCTAAAGAAGATTTAATGCATTCTGTTAATGTAGCAATTAATGATGAAGATACTGATTTAGAAGAAGATGAAAAGAAAGAGAAATTATTTGAAAATGATGAAAAAGAATTAATTGATAATGCATTTAAGTTTGATACTTTAAAAGTTTCTAATGTATATACAAATAAAGATAAAGTTTTATCTCTTAATATTAATAAATTAACTTTAGATAAATTAAATAAAGTTATTTCAAATACTGATTATAGTCGTATACCAATTTACGATGATGATGAATCTAATGTTATTGGTATTTTAGTTGTTAAAAAATATTTTGAAGAATATAGTATTGATCCTCATTTAGAGATTAGATCTATTTTGGTTAAACCTATTATTATAGATATTAATGAAAATATTGATGATGCTTTAGAAACATTAAAGAAAGAACAAACTCATTTAGCAATTGTTTTTGATAAGGATGCTTATTGCGGAATCATCACTATGGAAGATATATTAGAAGAATTAGTTAAAGATATTGATGAAAAACCTATTAAAAGGAGATTAATTATCCATGAATAGGGAATTATTAATTACTATATATATCTGTGTTTTAGTTATATTCTTTTTATTAAGTTTCTTTTTTAGTAGCTCTGATATGGTTTATGGTAGTGTTGATATCTTGCATTTAGAATCTGAATTAAAAAAGAATAATAAAAAGAGTGTTAAATATGCTTATCAATTGACAAGAGATTATGATAATACAATATCAACAATTTTATTTTTAAATGATACTGTAAATGCTGGTATTGATTCTGTTGCGACTCTTCTTGGTGTTAATTTAGCTTATGTAGTTTTAGCAAATCCAACTAGTGCAATTACTGAAAATTGGGGCTTAGTTGCTTCAATGATTGCTTTAATTTTAAAGATTATTTTTGGAGAAATCACTGCTAAATCCATAGGAAAAATTTTTAATTTTAAATTTTCTATCTTATATAGCAAAATAATTAATGCCTTAAATTATATATGTTTACCTATTACTTTTTTAGTTGCTAACTTTGGTAAATTAATAACTTATCCTATTACCCATGGAGTTACAGATATCGAAATAAGTGAAGATGATTTACATGAGATGGTTGACGATATTAAAGACCAAGGATCAGTTGATGAAGAAAAAGCTAATTTATTACATGATACAATTACTTATACTCAAACTGAAGCTTATGAAATTATGACCCCTAGAGTTGATATTTATGCTATTGATTATGATGATGATATTGAAGAAGTAATGGAGGATTCAAATTTATTTAAATATAGTAGGGTGCCAGTTTACGAAGGAACTATTGATAATATAATTGGATTTGTTAAAACTAGAGCGTTAATGTTAGCAAAAATTAATAATAAAAATATTAATTTAAAAGAAATATTACATGAACCTTTAAGATTTCCACGTTCAATTGAAATTAATGATGTATTAAAAGAATTTAAAAAGAAAAAGCAACATTTTGCTCTTATTATGGATGAGTATGGTGGTGTTGAAGGAATTTTAACTTTAGAAGATATATTAGAAGAATTAGTTGGTGAAATTTGGGATGAAAAAGATGATCCAGATACAATTTATACTAAAAGAAATGATGGTACTTACATTGTTGATGGTAAATTAAATCTTGAAGATTTCTGTGAATTATTTGATTTGGATTATGATAAACTCGATACAGAATATGTAACAATTGGTGGTTTCTGTGTTGAACTTTTAGATGATAAATTTGCAAAATTAAATGATGTTATTGAATATAAAAATTTAGAAATGAAAGTTATTGCATTAGATAAAAATGGTTCTATAGATAAATTATTAATTAAAGTTAATCAAAAAGAAGAAGATGATTAATTATTAATGTTAAATATTTTTTCTAACATAATTTTTAAATTTAATACGGTTTTTGCAGTGTTTTTGTTAAAAATAGAGAGATTTTCAGTCCTAATTGTTTTATCATAATTAACACTAATTATGTCAATATTAGCTTCATTACAAGCTTTTATATCATTAATACTATCTCCAATATAAATAACTTCATCATTACTATAATTATTATCTGATAATAATTTATTAATATTACTAGCTTTATTCATAGCAATTTTACTACCTACATAATAAGGTTTATTAAATAAACTAACGATATTTAAAGCATTTAATGAATATTCTAAAGTTTCAATACATCTCCCTGTTAATATATATAAAGGTATATTGTGATTACTTAATAAAATTAATAAGTCTTTTAAACCTGGTATTAAAGTAGGCATCATTTCACTTGAATATTTTTTATATAAATCTAAAAAATAATTAAATGCTTCTTTTGTATATTTATCTTTTAACAATTTCATTAAAATACCTTCTTCATCGGCACCGTATTTAGATAAAATCTCTTCTTCAGTAAAAGATTTATTTAAAAATTTAATACATGTTTCATTTAACGAACGATAAATTAATGGGAAACTATGAACTAACGTACCATCAAAATCAAAAATGATTGCCTTTTTCATACTCTATTTATTTTAAACCAACGTACTTAAAAATAAATTAAAAAATTTTTAAAAAATTTAGCACTTACCTATTGACAGTGCTAAAATCAAGGCTATAATATAGTTAGCACTTGAAGAAAGAGAGTGCTAAATAAGTACTTAATAGGAGGTATTGATTATGACAAATAATAAGAAAAATGAATTAGGATTTTATGAAGATCCAATATTTGGAGATTTCTTTTCACCTGTGTTTAGACATAGCAATGAAAATATGATGAAAACTGATATTAAAGAAAACGAAACTAACTATGAATTCGCTGTTGATTTACCAGGAGTCAAAAAAGAAAATATCTCTTTGGATATAGAAGATGGATACTTAACTATCGCTTATCATGAAGAACATAATGATGAAGAGAAAAACCATGGTAAATTTATTAGAAAAGAAAGATACTATGGTAGTCAATCTCGTAGTTTCTATGTAGGAGATATTGATTCAAGTAAAGTTGATGCATCATATAATAATGGTGTATTAAAGATCTTTGTTCCTAAAGAACAAATTGCTAAAAAAACTAATAAGATAGCTGTTAAATAATATAGGTTTAATAGTAACAAGGACCACCGCGAAGGTGGTCTTTCTATTTAAAATAATATTGAAATTTGTCTTTCTTTTATGTATGATATATAGGCTATGGTCCTCTAGCTCAGCTGGCAGAGCAACTGACTCTTAATCAGTGGGTCCGGAGTTCGAATCTCCGGAGGATCACCATATGAAAATTAAAGTCTCGATCATTAGTTACCGAGGCTTTTTTATTTATTTATAAAAAAGTCTTAGATCTGCAGGGATAATTTATTTTTTAAGCCTATTTATTATCACAATTAATAAGAATAATATTTTTAAAATCAAAGAAAATATACAAATTTATATAATTTATTGACTATTAAATATTTATTTTGACATTCGTATTTAAATTATAAATAATTAAGAAGTAATGACTAATAGAATAGTCAATTTATTTTTAAATTTATTAAATTAATTTAATAAAAAGATAGATTAAAGGAATATTTTATTAACAAAAATGAAACTTTCAATTAAAAATTCAATATATCAAGCAATCATTCATAATCAATGGTTAGCTATTTCATATGTTAATAAAAAGAATGAAGTAACTGATTATTATATTGGTATAAAAGATATTGATATTGATAAAGGAGTGATTAAATGTGATATATTTAATCCTTTTAAAAGTAATAAAGTAATACAAAATAATGGAAGAGAAGTTTTTATTTATATAAGTAGCATTAAATCTGCAACTATTTTAAATCAAAGTTATTATGAAACTCCTTTAAATTTATTTAATAAAATAAATAAAGATAAACGCATTGGTATATATTTAGATGTAATCAATTTTGATAATAATATTTTAAGATATCTTGCAGATTGTTATCAGTTAGATAATGATCCATTTTTAAAAGAAATAGTTATGATTGATGGAATTGATATTCATACATTAGCTAAAGATAATAAATATAAATTAGACGATAATCAATTCGATATATTCCTTGAAAAAATATTTAAAAAAAGTAAATACGAAGCAGAAGCTATTAATCGTTATCAAACTTTAGCGATAAATAAGTTTTCTATAGATATTAATGATAAACAATATGTTGTTGCTTATCGTACTCTAAGTCTTAATTTTAAAGATAAAACACTAAAAATTTCTGATCATTCTTCTATAAATAAATCTTTTTTAATATCTCAAGAAAAGAAAGTAACTTTAGGAATGTATTTAGATATAAATCCTGAAGATTTTTGCTTAAATTATGATAAAAATGAAAAAGAATATATTGAATTGATGAAATCAAACTTTCATAATAACGAAAAAATTAACACTAGACCTACAATATTCTTACTTAGTAGAAATTCAAATAGTTTTGTTGATAAAACTTTTGAATCTATTAGTGAAATGGATAAAGAAGGTAAATTATCTACTCCTTTAAAAGCTTTTTTTGGAAGAAATAAAACTAGAAGCGGTTTTTCTAAAGAAGTAAATTTAGTCGTATTTAATCGTAATAAAATTAATATTGATCAGATGAGAGTAGTTTATAATTCGATGGTAAATCGAGTTACCTATGTTAAAGGTCCTCCTGGAACTGGTAAAACTGAAACTATTTTTAATGTACTTTTATCTGCATACGCTAATGATAAAACTGTTTTAGTTTGCTCTAATAATAACCATCCAGTCTCAGATATTTTCAAAAAGATGGATGAATCATTAACTATTAAAAAATCTTATAATAAAGAAGAAGAAAAAATTATTTTTCCAATGATTAGACTTGGAAATAATAAAGAAATGGAAGATGCAATTATTAAATTAAGAGAAATAATGAATTTTGTATCAAAACATGAAAATGCTAAAGTTCAAGAAAGCTTAACTGAGGTAAGTAAGAATAGATCATTATCAGGATTTAAAGAATTAAAAGAATTATTAGTAGAATATGAGGCACAAATTGATCTAAATGAAAGAATAGAAACTCTTCAAAAAATCAAAAGATTAACTACTATCAAACAAATAAACACTAAATTAGAAGAACAAATTTTATCTTATGAAAATCGAGTTAAAACATCAAAAGCAATTAAAGATGATGATGTTTTAAAATATGCAATTTCAGCTTCAGAAGATAAAGATTTTAAAAATTATGTTTATTATTCCTCATTATTAAGATTTAAAAAACTATTAAACGCTACTTATAAAGAACTAATTGAAATTATAAATGAATCCGATATAAAAGAAGCAGTTATAAGATTTAATAAATGGCTAAAAGATGATACAAATTTAAGACGTTTATTATCAATTTTCCCTATTGTAATATGTACAAATCAATCATGCTTTAAATTAGGCTCACCTAAACCACATTTTGATTTAGTTATTATGGATGAATCTGGGCAATGTAATATTGCAACTTCTTTAATTCCAATTGTTCGAGGTAATAATTTGCTTTTAGTAGGAGATACAAATCAATTACAACCTGTTACAGTTATTGAAGAAGATCTTAATGAAGATTTAATGAGAAAATACAATATATCTGAAGAATATAATTATGTTCATAATTCAATATTATCTACTATGTTAAGAAAAGATAATAATTCTAAAAATATTCTTCTTAGATATCATTATAGATGTGGTAATAAAATTGTTGGTTTTGTCAATCAAAGGTTTTATGGAGACCAATTAAAATTATTAAATAAAAATTCTGGTGATTTAGTTTATTATGATGTAAAAAATACAAATAATCCAAATGCTAGAAATTCTTATAAAGAAGAAGCGTTAGAAATTGCTAAAATTATTAAAGATAATGGATATAAAGATGTAGGAATTATAACCCCTTTTATTAATCAAGCAGCACTTATTAATGAATATCTAATGAAAACAGGAATTTACGATGTTAAAGCTGGCACTATTCATACTCTACAAGGTTCAGAAAAATCTGTAATTATTATGTCAGCTGCTTTATCTATTAAAACTGGAAAAAAGACGATGGAATGGATTAAAAACAATCATGAATTGATAAATGTTGGAGTTACAAGAGCAAAAGATAAATTTATATTTGTTGGCGATAAAGAAGCTATTGATACATTAAGTGGTCAAGAAAGTAATGATATAAAAGTTCTTTCTGATTATGTCTATAAAAATGGAGAAATTGTGGTTCCAAAAAGTGATGCTATAATATCTTATGATTTTTCTAATGGTTCGAAAAATGAAAAGGACTTTTTTGATACAATCCAACCTTATTTTAATAGACGTGGATCTAAATTTAAAATTGAAAGAAATGTATCTGTTAAAAATGCTATTAAAGATGTCAATATAAACGATTTAGCTTTATTTGGTAAAAAAGAATTTGATGTAATAGTTAAGGTATCTGGTGGATTTTTGAATAGATTTTATCGAACTATAGTTGTATTTGAAATTGATGGTGGAGAACATATTGGAAGTAAATTGACTTCTAAATTAGATAGACAAAAAGAAGAAATATGTAGAAATTATGGAATTAAATTAATTCGTATAGCAAATAGCGCAGTTAAAGATTATGAATCAATAATAAGTTTATTTGAATTTGTTGTAAAAGATTTAAAAGATATGGATGAAGCTTATTCTCAAATGAGTTTATTTGATGAAGAATAATATGTTAATAATGTTTTAATAATTTATAAAAACATTTAGTTAATAAATTAACTAAATTGTTTTAGTATATTGCTTGAAATCATTTTTTTTAATTATAAAATATAGAAAAAGAGGTTTTTATATGGAAAAAAATATTACAGATAGTTTATTAAAAGAATATTCGAAGGAATTTAATACAAATTTAAATAATAAGATAGCTAAAAATGCTGTTAATAAAAATGGTGTTTTTAATACTGCTTATAATAGTGATGCTTTAAGAGACTTAGAACCTATATATTCAGTTGAAGTAAAAGATATTCCTGAAGTTACTAATCAAAAACAAAGTGGAAGATGCTGGATGTTTGCTGGTTTAAATGTTCTTAGACCTATAGTTATTAAAAATCTTAAAGTTAAATCATTTGAATTTAGTGAATCTTATTTAATGTTTTATGATAAATTAGAAAAATCTAATAGTGCTTTAACTGAAACTTTAAATAATTTAGATCTTAAGGATGATGATCGTCTTTTAGAATATATTATTGGTATGGGTGGTCAACAAGATGGTGGATATTGGAATTATTTTACTAGTTTAGTTAAAAAATATGGTGTATGTCCAAAATCTTCAATGAAAGAAACTATTAGTTCATCTTCAAGTAGTGAAATGAATGAAGTTTTATTAAATTTATTAACTAAAGATATAGCTTTATTAAGAAATGAATATAAAAAAGGTAAAACTAAAGAAGAACTTACTTCTTTAAAAGAAGGCATGCTTAAAGAAATCTATAATGTTTTAGCAATTTGTTTAGGTGAACCAACTCAAGAATTTACTTATGAATATGAAGAAGTTAATAATGATAAAAAAGATGATAAAGATGAAAAGAAAGATTCATTTAAACGTATTAAAATGAGTCCAATTGAATTTTATAATAAATATATTGGTGAAGAATTAAATGAATATGTTAGTTTAGTACATTGGCCAATTTCATCTTATAAATTTAATGAGCCATATATGTTAAAGTTAACTCAAAATGTTCTTGGTGGAGATAAATGTATATCTTTAAATGTTAATTTATTAGATTTAAAAGAAGCTGCTATTAATTCATTAAAAGATAATACTCCTATGTGGTTTGCTTGTGATGTTACTGCTTTTAGTATTAGAAAAGAAGGTTATTTAGTTAAAGAATTATTAAATATTGATGATACTTTTGGTGTTAATACAACTTTCGATAAAGGAGATAGATTAATGCTTAAAGCTTCTCAATGTAATCATGCGATGACTTTAGTTGGTGTTAATCTTGATGATAATAATAAACCTAATAGATGGAAAGTTATGAATTCATGGGGTGATGATATAGGATTTAAAGGATTCTTTATTATGAGTGATGAATGGTTTAATGAATATACTTATGAAATAGTTATTAAGAAGAAATATATTAAACCTGAGTTATTAAAATGCTTAGATAAAGAATTAAATTTACTTGAACCATGGGCTCCAGTTGCTAGGATTTCTGATTAAAAACCTTGCAGAAGTTAACTATTTTTTATAAAAATGAAGAAACGCTATACTTATTTAATATCAATTTGTGCTTTATTTTCTACAATATCATTAACTAGTTGTAGAACTATTTTAGATTACTATAAAGGTGTAACTATCGATATAGATACCAATATTTCTAATGGTTCGATTAGTGCTTATTATGAAAAAAATGAAATTAATAATGGTAATAAGATTCAATTAGGAGATAAGTTATATATTAAAACATTACCTGATGAAGGATATATGTTAGATGAATTATATATCAATAATAGACTTTGTAATGATACACCTTATTTTACAGTTGAAAAAGATTACTATATGGTTAGAGCTACTTTTAAACCAATCACTTATTCTAATGATAATTTAAAAGAGATAGATGCTAAATTAACTCATAGTGATATTTATAATAGTAAGTCGTTAGCTGTTACTCCAAGTACTGGAGATGTAAAAATATTAGTAGTTCCAATTGAATTTAATGATTATGATGGATTTACTCAAAGTGAATTAAATTCAATTAGAGTTTCTTTTAATGGTAATAAAATTGATAATAGTAATGATTATTGGGAAAGTTTAAGTTCGTTTTATAAAAAATCTAGTTATGGTAAATTAAATTTATCTTTTGATATTTGTGATAAATATATACCTTCTTTTTCTGGTAGTGATTTTAAAATTAAAGAACAAAAAGATGGAGAAGGATCGATTGCTATTTTAGATGAATGTCGAGATAAATTAACTATTAATAGTAATAAAGTTAATTATAAAGATTATGATTCTAATAAAGATGGATATGTTGATGGTGTTTGGTTTATTTATAATGCTAAAGATCAAAAAGAAGTCTATGATGAAAGAGATTTTTGGGCATATGTTTATTCTTGTGTTAATGATGATAAAACTGGGCCAAAATATGCCCCAGATCTAGATAATCCTCAATTTGCTAGATATGCTAATTGTTCACAATTATTTTTATATTCTGATAGTGAACAAGGATTTGATGCTCATACTTTAATTCATGAGCAGGGACATATGTTTGGATTAGATGATTATTATACTTATGATGATAGCGTTAAAGCTAGTGGTACTGGTGGTTTAGATATGATGGATTTAAATGTTGGTGATCATAATGCTTTTAATAAATTTTCTTTAGGGTGGATTAAACCAAAAGTTATTACTAGTGTAGGAGAATTTAAATTAAAACCTATATCTAGTAGTGGAGAAGCTCTTATTTTACCTACATATAAAGATATTAATAATCCTTTTAATGAATATTATATTATTGAATATTATACAAATGATAATTTATATCAATTAGATTCTAATAAAGCTTATCGAGATGTTTATCCTCGTTATTTTAAAGATAGTGGAATTAGAATCACTCATATTGATGCTAGATTGATTGATGTTAGAGATAATTTTATTAATAGTAATGAACTAAGTATTGATGGAATAAATTATCCTTTAGATGAAAATAAATACTACGATATTGCTTGTAGTAATACTGCTAGTAGAAGTTATAAGAAAACTAAAAATGATTTAGGATATTATAATTTAATAGAGACTTTAAATATTTTGAATAAGAAAAGTTATAATAGTTTTTATTATGATGCTGATGGTTATAGCTTTTTATTTAAAGTTGGTGATGTTTTAAATAGTAATTTACAAAGTAATTTCTTTATAAATAATGTTTATAATCATGATGGATCTTTATTTAATTACTCTTTAAGAGTAGAAGGATTAAATAAAGAATACGCATCAATTTCTGTAAAAATAGTGTAGTTTTGCAGGGTTTTTATTTTTTATGGCCACCTATTTGAGAATGTCTTAATTTAGAAGTAGAACTTTTTAATAAACTAGAACCTCTTAATAAAGCGTTATCTCCATATTTCATTTTTACTTGATCTAAAGCAGAATAGAATTCTTCATTTTTTTGAGTTTCTTCAATTGTTTCAAATAATGATAATTGTTTAGCTTTTGGTTTTGATAATTTATTGAATGAAATTCCTACTTGTCTAATTAAGGCGTTAGGTCTTACATTATTAAAATAAAGTACTTTAAAAGATTCATAGATTTCTTTATTATTCGAAGTTGGAAAAGGCAAATTTAATTGCTTAGCAAAACCACCTTCTTGAGAAAATGTATAACGAATAAATAAAGAAATATTACTAGTTTCTAGTTCGAATTTTCTCATTCTAAATGCTAAATCATCGACCATTTCTTCAATAATTAATAAAGTTTCTTTAACTGTATAATCTCTCATCAAGACTTGACCAAGATTTAAATTATGATTACAAGGAATATATTTTTCTCTAATGTCTGTATTATCAATACCATTAGCATGTTCATATAATTCTTCACCAATAATGCCTAATTTTTGAATAAGGATATTTTTATCAAAATTTGCTAATTGACCAACATTAAAAATACCTAATTCATTTAATCTTTTTTCGTAACCTCTTGAAATACCCCATAATTCACTCAAAGGCTCGATTTTCCATAAATATTCCTTAAAATTTTCTTGTGTTAACATAAAAATAAAATCTTTAGTTTTCTTAGCAAACTTATCATCTGAGACTTTAGCTAAAAACATATTAGGGCCAATACCACAAGTCATTGTAAGACCTGTTTTTTCAAATATTTCTTTTTGAATATCTTTACATAAAGTAATAGGATCTTTCTTATATAATTTTAAATATGGAGAAAGTGAAACAAATAATTCATCAATTGAATAGACATGAATATCATCTTCTCCAAAGTAATTTAAGAAAATTGAGACGATTTCTGCAGACTTTTTGACATATTTTTCCATTTGTGGGATAGCATAAATCATCCCATCAATATCAGTAGGTAAATCTCTTCTACGACATCTAGAAGGTACACCTAACGCTTTTAAATATGGTGAAACACTTAAGACAATAGTTGATTCCTTTCTAGTAGTATCAGTTACAACTAAAGGAGTAGTAAAAGGATCTAAACCTCTTTCTACACATTCAAATGAAGCATAAAATGCTTTTAAATCAAATACTGCATAATATTTATCCATGAAGATATTATACTAAAATTTTATTTTATTTATAAAATAAAAAGATATAATTATGTAGGATTATAAATTATGGTAAAAACGAATGTAATGAGAATATTAGATAAAGCTAATATTAAATATGATGTAGTAGAAGCTAGTGATTATAACTTTGTTAACGGAATTGAAATGGCTAAATATTTAAATGAGCCTTGTGAAGTATGTTATAAAACAATAGTAACAGTCGGTAAAAGTAAAAATCATTATGTATTTATGCTTCCAGTTGATAAGGAATTAGATTTGAAAAAATGTGCAAAAGTAAGTGGTGAAAAATCAATTAGTCCAATCCACCAAAAAGATTTATTAGGATTAACTGGTTATATTCACGGAGGATGTTCACCTTTAGGAATGAAAAAAGAATTTAAGACATTTATAGCCATTCAAGCTAAAGAATTAGATAGTTTTTATTTTAGTGGTGGTAAAATTGGATTACAAGTAAAGGTGAAAGTTAATGATTTATTAAAAGTTTTACCTTTTGAATTTGGTGATTTTATAGTTAATTAATATATTTAATATATTAATTTATATTAGTTTTGTTTATAATATTTTAGAAATGAGGATTTAGAGAAATGGGATTAAAAGCAGGAATTGTTGGATTACCAAATGTAGGAAAGTCTACATTATTTAACGCAATAACTAATAGTCATGTAGAAGCAGCAAATTATCCTTTTGCTACTATTAACCCAAATGTTGGTACAGTATTAGTTAAAGATAAAAGAGTTGATGAACTCGTTAAATTGTTTAATCCAGCAAAAACAATATATACAACTTTTGAATTTTTTGATATTGCTGGTTTAGTTAAAGGCGCTAGTAAAGGTGAAGGTTTAGGAAACCAATTTTTATCACATATTAGAGAAACTGATGCAATTATTGAAGTTGTTCGTTGCTTTGATAGTAACGATATTATCCATGTTTATAACACAGTTGATCCAATACGTGATATTGAAACTATAAATTTAGAATTAATTTTTGCTGATTTAGACACTTGTGTTAATAGATTAGGTAAAATTGAAAATAAAGCACGAATTACTAAGGATAAAGAAAGTATTATTGAAGTTAATTTATTAAATAAAATAAAAGAAGTATTAACAAATGAAAAACCTATTAGAGTTTTAAATTTCAATGAAGATGAAAAGAAGATTTTAAAGAATTTTAATTTCTTAACAATTAAACCTATTATTTATGTTGCTAATGTTTCTGATAGTGATTTATCTGATTTAGATAATTGTAAATATTATCAAATAGTTAAAAAATATGCTGAAGAAACTAATGCTCAAGCAATTGCAGTATCTTGTGAAATTGAAGCTGAATTATCTACTTATAGTGAAGAAGAAAAACAAGAATTTTTAAAAACTTTAGGAGCAACTGAAAGTGGTTTAGATAAATTAGTTAATGCTACTTATAAACTACTTAATTTATCAACTTTCTTTACAGTTGGAAAAGATGAAGTTCGTGCTTGGACATTCTTAAATGGTATGACTGCTCCTGATTGTGCAGGAATTATTCATAGCGATTTTAAAAAAGGCTTTATTAGAGCTGAAGTTTATTCTTATGATGATATAGTAAAATATAAAACTGAAGCTGCATTAAAAGAAGCAGGTAAACTTAGAGTAGAAGGAAAAGATTATATTGCTAAAGATGGAGACATTTTCTTCTTTAGATTTAATGTTTAATTTAATATGAGAATAGGCTTTAGTAAAGACATACATAAATTTATTAAAAATCGTCCATTGGTTTTAGGTGGAGTTACAATTCCTTATAAGAAAGGACTTGAAGCATTTAGTGATGGAGATGTTGTTTTACATGCCTTAATTGATGCTATATTTGGTGCTTTGAATAAAGGCGATATTGGTACTAATTTTCCAAATACCGATCCTAGATATAAGAATTGTGATAGTTTGTTTTTATTAAAAGAAACTAAAAAAATAATGGACTTCTGCAGGTTTAAAATTGAATATATCGACATTTTCATTTCTTGTGAAGAGCCAAAATTAAGTAGTTATGTTGTTTATATGAAAAGAAATATAGCACAAACATTAAATATAAATGAGAACTTAGTTAGTGTTAAATGTGGTACTAATGAAGGTCTTGGATATATAGGAAAGAAAAAAGGTATTGAGTCTTTTGCTTCAGTACTTTTAAAGGAGGATAAAGATGAATAAGATTAGAGTAAGATATGCTCCTTCACCAACAGGATATTTACATATTGGTGGAGCTCGTAGTGCATTATTTAATTATCTATTTGCTAAAAAATATAATGGCGATTTTGTTTTTAGAATTGAAGATACAGATATTGCTAGAAATATTAAAGGGGCTGAAGAAAGTCAACTTAATGATTTAATATGGTTAGGTATTATTCCTGATGAATCTCCTTTAAATCCTAAAAAAGAATACGCTCCTTATAGACAAACTGAAAAATTAGAATTATATAGACAATATGCTCAAAAACTTGTTGATATGGGTGTCGCATATGAATGCTATTGTAGTGAAGAAGAATTAGCTGAAATGAAAGAAGAACAACTTTCTAGAGGCATTAAATCTTTTAAATATGATAGACATTGTCTACATCTTACTAAAGAAGAAATTGAAAATTATAAAAAAGAAGGTAGAAAACCATCTATTAGATTAAAAATGGAAGATAATGCTGATTTATCTTTTCATGATTTAGTTAGAGGCGATATCAAATTTAATTCTAGTGAATTTGGTGATTTTGTTATTATGAAAAGTAATGGAATCCCAACTTATAATTTTGCCGTTGTTATAGATGATCATTTAATGGAAATTAGCCATGTATTTCGTGGTGAAGAACATTTATCAAATACTCCAAAACAATTACAAATTTATAAATATTTTGGATGGGAACCACCAAAATTTGGCCATATGACTATTATTGTTAATGAAAATGGCAAAAAATTATCAAAAAGAGACAATAATATTGTGCAATTTGTATCACAATATAGAGATTTAGGATATTTACCAGAAGCTATAGTAAATTTCTTACTTTTATTAGGTTGGACTTCTAGTGATAATAGAGAAATTTATACATTATCTGAAGCAATACAAGCATTTGATCCAGCAAGATTATCTACTTCTCCATCAATGTTTGATAATCATAAATTATTATGGATGAATTCTTATTATTTAAAAAATATTGATAATAATCGTTATTTTGAATTTATTTTACCTTTTGTTGATAAAAATAAAGAAGTATCTTCTTTATCAATAGATAGAAAAAAAGAAATTGCTTTAATTTTTAAAAATGAAATAAATGTTGGAAGTGAAATAACTTCTGAATTAAATAATATTTTTGAAAATAATAATCCTTTGACTGATGAAGAAAATGAATTAATTAAAAATGCTTTGAATAAAAATTTATTTAATGAAGTAGCTAATAGATTAGAAAATTTAGAAGTAATATCACAAGAATCTATTAAATCTTTATTTAAAGAAACCCAAAAAACTTTAGGTATTAAGGGTAAAGAATTCTTTATGCCAATAAGATTAGCATTAACTCATTCAGAACATGGTATCGAATTATTTAATATAATTGATATTTTAGGCAAAAAAGAAACAATTAATAGACTTCTATCTTATCAAAATAATTAACTTTATACTTTAAATAAAGTATAATAAGCACGTGAGGAAAAAATATGGAAAAAAATTATAAAAATGAATCAATGGTTGATGTAGCATTTGATATATTAAATGAAAATCAACGTACTATGAATTTTCAAGAACTTTATCATGAAATTACAAAAAAATTAGAATTAACTGATGAAGAAAGCTTAGCAAAAATTGCTCAATTTTACACAAATCTTTCTTTAGATGGTAGATTCGTTACCCTCGGAAATAATGAATGGGATCTTAGAAAGAATCAAACTTATGACAAAGTTCATATTGATATGAATGATGTTTATAGTGATATCGAAGAAGAAACCGCTGCTAATCGTGATGTTGAAGAACTTGATGAAGATGTATCCGATGAAGATAGCGATGATAAAGATGAATATGATTCAGAAAATAAAAATGAGGATATTTTATAAATATAAGGAGGAAAATTTATGATAGTCTCAGCAGAAAAAATGATTCAAAAAGCTCATGAAGGACATTATGCTATTGCAGCTTTTAACATCAACAACTTAGAATGGATAAAATCTATTTTATTAGGTGCAGAAAAAGCTAAAGCTCCTGTTATGTTAGGCGTTAGCGAAGGCGCTGGTAAATATATGTGTGGATTTAAAAATGTTGTCGATATGGTTAAAAACGTTCACGACTATTTAAAAATTACTGTACCAGTTGCTATTCACTTAGATCATGGTTCATATGAAGGATGTAAAGCATGTATCGAAGCTGGATTCACTTCAATTATGTTTGATGGTTCTCATTATCCATTTGAAGAAAACTTAGCAAAATCAAAAGAATTAATTGCTTTAGCTCATAGTAAAGGCATTTCTATTGAATGTGAAGTTGGCGGAATTGGTGGAGAAGAAGATGGCACTATTTCAATGGGTGAACTTGCTGATCCAAAAGAATGTGGAATTATCGCTGATTTAGGCGTTGATTTCTTAGCTGCTGGTATTGGAAATATTCACGGTGTTTATCCAGCTAACTGGAAAGGTTTAAATTTTGAACGTTTAGGAGAAATTCAAGCTTCAACACATGGTAAACCATTAGTTTTACACGGTGGAAGTGGAATTCCAAGTGAACAAGTTAAAAAAGCAATTACTTTAGGTGTTTCTAAAGTTAATGTTAATACAGAACTTCAAATTGAATTTGCTAAAGCAACTAGAGGATATATTGAAGCTAAAAAAGATTTAGAAAATAAAGGCTTTGATCCTAGAAAGTTATTAAAACCTGGTTGTGATGCTGTCGTTGACAAAGTCGTTGAATTAATTCAAATGTTCGGTTCTGATAATAAAGCTGAATAAAATAATTAAAAAGGTCTCTGATCAGAGACTTTTTTAAAATAAAATATGGAGAAAAGTAATGGAACATTTAAATGAATTGACAAAAGCAATAGAGGCTGGATTATTAGCTAAAGAGAAGATCATGTATTATTATAATCATCGTTTTCATGTTGAAATTAAATCTGATGATAGCCCAGTAACTGAAGCAGATAAACAAGCAGATAAAATAATTAAAGAATATTTATCTAAATCTTTTCCTGATTATGGTTTTCTTACTGAAGAAAGTGATGATAATTTAGATAGATTAAATAAAGAATATATTTGGATCATCGATCCAGTTGATGGTACTAAAGACTTTGTTAAACGTGATGGAGAATTTACAACCAATATCGCTTTATGTAAGAATCATGAAGTTATTTTAGGGGTAGTAGTTATTCCAAGCAAAAATATTTATTATTACGCTTTAAAAGGTGAAGGTGCTTATAAAGTTGATTTAAATAATAATACTAAAGTTAAAATTCATGTTTCTAATAAAACAAGTGATTTAACTTGCTTACGTTCAGTATTTCATTTTAGTGATGCTGAAAAAGAAATGATTACTAAACATAATGATAAAATTAAGCATATTGAAGCTGCAGGAAGTAGTTTAAAAGCATGCCTTATTGCTGAAGGTAAAGCTGAAATTTCTTATAGACTTAGTGCAGGTACAAAAGAATGGGATACTGCTGCTTTTCAAATAATAGTAGAAGAAGCAGGTGGTCTTGTTTTAAAGCCTAATAAAGAAAGAATGACTTATAATAGAGAAGATGTTTATAACCGTGAAGGTTATTTAATTATTAATAATATAGACAATTTTTTATTATAAATAGTTGAGATTAGAAGACTTTTTAAAGAAAAAACCAAGTTTATTCAACTTGGTTTTTATTATTCTCTTCTTTTAATTTAGCAAGCTCAGCTTTCATTTTTTCTTTATCTTGCTTTAATCTAACAGCTATAATTCCTGGAACCTCTTCCATTAATATAGTTTCAATTCCATCATATAAAGTAGTTTCTATTAAGCCACATCCGACGCATGCACCTAATACTTCAACATATACAACACCATCTTCATAAGAATCGAAAATAACATCTCCGCCATCTCTTTGGATGAATGGTCTTATTTTCTCTAATGTTTCTTTAATTAATTTTATTGTTGATTCATTTAAATCGTCCATAATTAGTAACCTCGATTTATAAGTATAATCCATAAAAAAAACACATTCAACTAATGTGTTAATTTAATTTTTTGGTGCCCGAGACCGGAATCGAACCGGTATGAGTTCAACACTCACAGGATTTTAAGTCCTGCGCGTCTACCTATTCCGCCACTCGGGCATCAATTGGTGATCCACTGGAGATTCGAACTCCAGACCCCTTGATTAAAAGTCAAGTGCTCTACCGGCTGAGCTAGTGAATCATATGGCTGGGATGGCTGGGATCGAACCAGCGAATGACAGAGTCAAAGTCTGTTGCCTTACCACTTGGCTACATCCCAATGTTTTACTGGTGGAGGGGGGCAGATTCGAACTGCCGAAC
>JALEXS010000006.1 GCA_022780025.1 Mollicutes bacterium
GATGATTTTATTACTGAATTAGAAAAATATTTAATCTGGTTTAAAAATAAACGAATTAAGAAACGATTAGGATATTTATCCCCAAAAGAATTTATGTTAAATTATAATCAATATTAGTCCAAAAAAATATCCGCATCCCCAACTGGTACAATTTATTATGACCCTATCATATTTAATTATGGGGAGACCTACAACAAAGGGACACAATCCTCATATAATTTGCAAAAATCTCGCTTTTATCATTAATTTTAAATATATATGTACTAAGTTAACGATGATTAATTATTTAAAAAAGTTTCAATACATACGTATTAGAATTTATCTTTCTTTGTGGCGGAGAAAGAGGGATTTGAACCCTCGCAGGCTTTCACCTCTAATGGTTTTCGAGACCATCCCCTTCAACCACTTGGGTATTTCTCCGTAAGTATTATTCTATCTAAAAATTATAAATATTTACATAGATAAATTGATTTAATCGAAATTTTAAACTATAAAAGAATATACTTTTAGTATATACTTTTATTTATGAAGTTATTAAATGGTACTTTAAATTTTGAAAATAAGGTTGTAATGATTGTTTCAATTACTATATTAATTCTTACTTTTTTAATTATAGGTATTTATTTTTCAATCGATTCATTTAATGAAAAGAAATATAAAAAGAAGATAAATGATTATCATAATTCAACATTTTCTTTTGTTATTGATCAAAAGAATCAAACAGTTAAAGCTTTTAATATTCGTAAATTAAAACATTTAACTTCTTTATCTTTAGATGATTTTATTGCTACTTTTGAACCTGATAGTCAAACTAAGGTTAGAAATTTCTTATTTGATTTAATTGAAGTAAGTGGTTCTAATTATGATCCTGAAAATATTAATAATGTTTTATCGTGTGATACTTTAGTTAAAACTAAAAATAAAGAAAAATTAATTAGAACTATTTTATTTTGCCGTAATGTTGATGTTAATAAGAAATTAATTTATTTAGATGGTGAATATTTATTTAATACACCTACAGATTATATTAATAAAAAAGGTAAAAGATTATCTAAAAGTAATTTCTATCAAATTGATGATATTAAGCATAAATACGATGAAAATCATTTTTCAAAAGGAACTTTTTATATTATTGAAATAAGTAAAAAGATTAATACTAATTATGAATTTTATAATTCTGATTTCATTAAATATACAATTATTGATTATATAAATAAATTACCTAATAATAGTAGTCTTCATTTCTTTTTTACTGATAATAATAAAGAAATAGGAATAATTGATACTCATGAAATAAACGAGTATCAATTAACAAAAAGAATTCAAAAAATACAAAATTTTATTAATGAAATACTAGAAATAAAAGGATATTCAAATTATTTTGAATATTATATTTATGTTAGTACTATTAATGATTTAGGTCATATTTTCCAAAAAGCTTATGAAACATTTGAAAAATTAGAACAATTAGATAAAGATGAAAAAAGACTTTATACAATTTATAAGAGTGAGCAAAAGTATTTCTTAAATTTTGATGAAGGATATAAAAACGAAGTTAATCGAATTATTCGTAGTCAAGGTTTAAATATTAAATTTAGACCAATAGTTCATATTGCTAATAAAAGAGTTATTAATATTGGCTATATGAGTTTTATGACTCCAATTAATTCTATATTTACTACTTATAATGATTTAAAAAAATATGCTTCAATTAATAATTTAGATAAAGAGTTATTTTCATTAACTATTAGAAAAACTATTCCAACATTTGCTAGTGAAAAAGATAATGCTTTTCAAAAATTATTTTTACCAGTTAAATTAGATCAAATTCAATTTATATTAAAAAATTTATCTCACTTTTCTGGAGTTAATGAAGTACCAATTGTTTTATGCTTTGAATCTACTGAATTTATTGATATTGAAGATAATTTAGAAATTATGAAAAATATTAAAACTTTATCAGAAAAAAGATATGAATTAGGTTTATTTACTAATAGTGATGATTATATTTTAAAATCAAAGACTTATGGAATATTCGATTATTTCTTATTCAATTCTGAACTAGAACCGAATATCAAAGTTAATACTACAACGTTTTTAAAGGCACATCGTTTTTTAGATAAGCTTGTTAAATATAACGCAACTATTATTTCTTATAATGCTCAAAACATGCAAGCAATTGAGATATTAGTTAAATCTGGAGTTGAATATTTTAGTAGCGATGTTATTTCAACTAAAAGTCAGATGTTATTACCTTTAGATAAAAAAATATGTAAAAAATTATTAAATATGTATAAATAGGAGAGAAATATTATGGAGATTAAAAATAAAGAAATTACAGGAAGAGATGTTGATTTTGCTCAATGGTATACTGATATTTGTAAAAAAGCAGAATTAATGGATTATACAGAGGTCAAAGGATTTATTATCTATAGACCTTATGGATATGCAATTTGGGAACAAATTCAAAGTTATTTAGATAAAGAATTTAAAAAGACAGGACATGAAAATGTTTATTTACCTTTAGTTATTAATGAATCTCTATTTAATAAAGAAAAAGAACATGTTTCAGGATTTGCTCCTGAAACACTTATTGCTACTATTGGTGGAAAAGAAGAACTTCAAGATCGTTTAATTATTAGACCAACTAGCGAATGTTTATTCTGTGAACATTATTCACATATAATTAAAAGTTATAGAGATTTACCTAAATTATATAATCAATGGTGTAGCGTTGTTAGATGGGAAAAAACTACAAGACCTTTCTTAAGAGGTAGTGAATTCTTATGGCAAGAAGGTCACACTATGCACCGTACAGAAGTAGAAGCTAGAGAAGAAACTTTAAGAATGCTTGATATTTATGATAAATTGGGTCGTGATTTATTAGCTATTCCTTTTGTAAAAGGTAGAAAAACAGATAAAGAAAAATTTGCTGGCGCTTTAGAAACTTATACAATTGAAGCTTTAATGCACGATGGTAAAGCTTTACAAAGTGGTACTACCCATTATTTTGGTCAAGGTTTTGCTAAAGCTTTTGGTATTTCTTATTTAGATAGTGATGGTCAAATTAAAACTCCTTATCAAACTTCATGGGGTGTTTCTACTAGATTACTTGGTAGTATTATTATGGTTCATGGTGATGATAATGGTTTAGTTTTACCACCTTTTGTTGCTCCTATCCAAGTCGTTATTGTTCCAATTCAAATGGCAAAAGAAGGAGTATTAGCTAAATGTAAGGAAATTAAAGATCGTTTAGAAAAAGCTGGTCTTAGAGTTAAATTAGATAGTAGCGATAAAACTCCAGGTTGGAAATTTAGCGAATATGAAATGAAAGGCGTCCCACTTAGAATTGAAATTGGACCTAAAGATATCGAAAAGAATCATTTAGTTATTGTTAGAAGAGTTGATCATACTAAAGAATTTGTTGAAATTAATGAAGAATTAGAACATACAATTGAAAAAGAACTTCATAATATCCATAATTTAATGTATAAAAAAGCTCTTTCAAATTTACTTGCTAATATTACCGAAATTCATTCTTTAGATGAATTAAAAGAAACCTTAGATAAAGGTGGATACGCAAAGATGATGTGGTGTGGTGATAGAATGTGTGAAGATAAGATTAAAGAATTATATCAAGCAACCGCTAGATGTATCCCATTTGATCAAGTAGCTTTTGATGATACTTGTCCAGTATGTGGCAAAAAAGCAAAATACGTTGTCTTATTTGCTAGAGCATATTAGTAAAAATAATTGATTTTAGAAGACTTTTTGAAAAAAAGTAAACGTCGTTAATTAACACCCTACTGCTATTCAAAGAATAAATGTATACTCCTACCGTTATGAAGGAGCAATTTTTATGGGGAAGTATTTTACAGATTACGAAAGATTGGAATGGGTCAAGAAATGGAAGGTATCTAAACTTACTATGACAGAGTTCGCTAGGAAAAATGGTCTAGCATATTCAACATTTAGAGATTGGGTTTATGCATATCAAAACTTAGAAGGCAGTTTTGTTAGAATAGATCCAAATATTGGTAATGGATATATCGGAACAAAGGATGATGTCGTAATGAACATGTTAACAAATGAATCTATCTACAAAGCCTCTAAACACTTTGCTAGATTTGATCATTCTATTGTCGTTATTGAATATAAGAATTTAAAAGTGACCACATCATTAGAACAAGCTCTTGTCATTTTGGAGAAGCTGAAATGATTAGGTTTGACACTATTAATAAGATATTTCTTTATTCTGGGCCAACAAGTATGAGGCTTGGAATTTATAAAATACAACAAATAGTTGCCTTCAACTTTTCTCCCGCGGAAATAATTAACTCGGTTTTCATATTTTGTTCTAAAAGTAAAAAGACAATAAAAATCTACTACGAAAATGAGTACGGCTTTTGGCTTCTTCAAAATCGATTAACTGCTGGTAATTTTAAGTGGCCAGAAATAGGTGAACAAGTTAATATTGACCGTCGTCAACTTGATTGGTTACTTAAAGGACTTGACGTTATTGAGCATAAACCAAAGCCTCAACTAGATGTGAAATATTATTAAGGGACTAATAAGTCTCTTTTTTAAATGTGTGTAAATATAATTAAAATTACTTTGTAATTTTAAAATATATAGGTTATACTGCTTATATGAATCTTGAAGAAGCTTTAAAGTACATCAAAGAGTTAGAAGAAAAGAACAAAAATCTAGAAGTTGAACTTTATAACGAAAGAAAAGAGAAGGAAAAACTTCTTTTAGCTTTAATGCATCAAAAAGAGAAGAAGACTATCGCTTATGTTAGACAGTTTGTTCCTAAAACAGAGAAAACAAATAAAGTTGTAATTAATGAAGTTGAAGAGATTATTAAAGAAGATAAAGTTGCTGCTCCTAGGAAGAAAAAGTTTGAAGATATTGATTTTGAAAAATATGTATCCGATGTCGTTGTTCTTAAACCAGACGTTTTATCTTGCCCAACATGTGGCAAAGATTTAGTTAAAATCGGAGAAAAAGTTAGATATCAAATTGATGCTGATCCAATAAACGTGAAAGTCACTAAAATTATTAAAGAAACATATAAATGTCCTGATTGTAATAAGAAGGACAATAAAGTTTATTATCCTTTAGTTAACGAAGTATTTGATGGAAGTATCTTAACTCCGGGATTCGCCGCCTATCTTGCTTATCATAAATATGAACTAGGGATTCCATTTAATCACTTAGAAAAACATTTCTCTAACACATTAGGAATACCAATCTCTAAATCTAATATGGCTGATTATATGGCTAAAACCGCAGAAGTGTTAACTCCAATATATGAAAGAATGAAATCTGATTTATTAAGGAATAACACTAAAGTGATACACGCGGATGAAACAACACTAACATTATCAAAACAAGTTAATCCTGATAGAAAAAAGAGTTATGTCTTTGTCTATTCTTCAAGTTTCTATAATGATAAGCAAATACATATATATGAATTTAATGAAACTAGAGCAATAGATCCTGAAGCATCATACTTAAAAGATTTTGATGGATATGTAATATGCGATGATTATCACGGTTACGATAAATTAAGAAAAAATAAAGAGAATATCAAACTTCAAAGATGCTGGGCACACGCAAGAAGAAAGTATATGGATATTATTAAAGCTATGCCTCAAGAAATCAGAAAGAAATCCATCGCTTTTAAGATAGTTACTAAAATGGATTCGCTATTCAAAATTGAAGAAAAAGCCCATAAAGATAAGATATTCGGAAAGAAATTAGTTGATTTAAGACATAATGAGGAACTACCAATAATCAATGAAATACACGATTTAGTATTTAATTATACTCCTAAACAAGGAAGTGCTTTTGAAGGTGCGATTAACTATACAAAGAAAGTATGGGATGATTTGCTCCCATATCTTGATAATGAGTATTTGGAATTAAGTAACAACCTTGCTGAAAGATGTGTTAAACCTTTTGTTGTTAATCGAAAAGTATTTCAAACTTCTGGAAGTGAAGCAGGCGCTATTTACACAGTTAAGTTATTCTCAATTATAAGAACCGCGATTATTAATGGACTAGATCCATACCGTTATATCAAATATGTTTTAGAAAATATAAAAGATAAACCAATTGATGACTTACTTCCATATTCAAAAGAAGTTCAAAAGATGATGTAATCCGCTATTTTCCACCATATCGGAATTTAACCGACACCATCCCATGTGTCGGTTTTTAAATGTCTAGGTGTTAATTAACGACGTTTACGAAAAAAATAAAGACTTTTATAAAAAAATAAAAGTCTTTTTTTAATATTTTA
>JALEXS010000007.1 GCA_022780025.1 Mollicutes bacterium
ACACAAAGGAATGTGATATTCCAAGTGTTCAACCAAAATAATTTCCCTCTTTTTTTCTAAAGAAATCTTCATAAAGCTAACCTCCAATAATTAAGTTTTAATTTTGGGGTTCACAGGGAATCTGCAAGGTTTTTATTTATTCCATTGAGTTTATTAACATTATCTAGTTGTGGTTTTGTTAAAGGAATGGAACATGAACTTAACGTAGTATTTGAATATAATGGCGAAATTATATCTCATACTACAGTCAATGAATTTAAAAATGGAGTATCTCCAACTTTATCAAATTCAATGATTCCAGTTAATCATAAATTTTATGGTTGGACTTGGTTAAATCCAGATAGTATCGATATTAGAAGTTATGCTGATAGTAAAAATAGAATATCTGAAGACTTCTATAAAACATTTATCGAATATGATGATGTTGTTCATTATGATGAAGTTAAAGATTATGCTTTTAATTCTACAGTTGTATTAAGACCATTATTTATTGATGAAAGTATAATTCCAGTTCCAACTTATTATATTTCAATTGGTTGGTATGCAAAAACTTCAACTAGTGGTTTAACTAATGATTTAATGAATAAATGGAAGAAAGATTTAGAAGTTTATTTAATAAGTGAAGGTGCAACTCAAGAAAATATTGAAGATATAAAAATTACTCCATATGAAGGTGATGTTGCAACAGCTGGAAGTTTAGTTACTAAAGATAGATTCAATGATATTTTAATCGGATTCGGTGGAAATATTGGTACACTTGGTAGAGTAGACTATAAAGAAAATATAGGTGGTATTCCAATGGGTGGTAAAACTCGTTATATAACTAAATTAAATGATAAACCACTTACAGAAAAAGTTTTTACATGGCTTCAAACTGAAGATGGTTATAAATCATTATCATAGGAGAAAAGTATGAAGTTTCGATATAAATTAGTAAAAGCATCTACAATAATCGGTTATATAGTAGCTAGCTTATATTTAGTATTAACTGCTTTATTATTTTCAGTAAGTAACAATTTTTATTGGTTAACCTTAATAATAGGTGGAATTTGTTTATTTAATTCATTATATTCATCATATTTAAATCAATTTATTAAAGAAGAAAAGATGGAAAATTCTTTAAAAACTAGATTTATGATCAATATGATAATAAGTATTGTTTCAATTCCATCATTTATTTTAAATTTAATAGCTTTTATTAATAAAGATAAGATGGATAAATATGTTGAAGTAATAAATCCAGATTATAAAGAAATCAAAAAAGAAAAGAAAAATAAAAAATGGTATCAAAAGTCTAATTTTATTGTTTCAATGGTTGGACTTGGATGTGTAATTTTATCATCATTTGTTGCAAATATTGGTGAAACAAGTGGTTATAAAGTTGAAATTAATGATTTTACACTTACTAAAGCAATGACTGAAGAATTTAATTCTGGTACAGAAAATGCTTTAAATGGTGTAAATGCAGTTATTGAAAGTGATACTTTATCTTATAAAGTTACTGAATATAGACCTAAAACTGCAACTATTGATAATCCTTTACCTGTTATATTTGTTATGCCAGGTTTTACAAGAACTAAAGCTACAATGTCACAATACGCAATTGAATTATCAAGAAGAAATGCTGTTGTCTTTACTATTGATCCAGGATGTCAAGGTGGTACAACTTATTCAGGTTATGATGAAAATGGCGAAATGATTTCATCAACAGTTGGAGATAATGGTTTAGATTATTTATTACAATATGTTTATAACAATACAGAAAAATATTCTTATATTGATAGAAATTATATAGGTGCTGTTGGACATAGTGCTGGTGGTGGAAACGTTGGTGCTTTAGCAGAAAAATTTGCTGGTTCAACTTATGAAGATTCAATTGTTAAAGCGGTTTATATAAGTGGTTATATTAAAGTTAGTTTAGCTAATAGATTTAAAAACTTAAGATGTAATGCTGCTTTAAGTTATGCATATTATGATGAAGGTGCTTTTAGATATCAAGGTTCTACAAGTGCATTTGAAATAATATCTAAACGTTTTATTAATGAAGTTAATGGTAAAACTTTAAATCATGATGAAGCTATAATTGATTATGAATATGGCTCAATGAATGATGGTACTTACCGTGTAATTCATAAAGAAAATATTAATCACTGTTTTGAAATGTATGATCCTTTATCAATTGGTAATACAATTAATTTCTTTAGAAGATCATTAAATTTAAATACAACAATTAATGATAGAAATCAAACTTGGATGGTAAAAGAAGCATTTAATGGATTTGCTTTAGTTGGTGGATTTATGTTTATCTTTGCTATCGCAGGTTTCTTACTTGATATCTTACCTTTCTTTAAGAGAATGAGATTATCAAGTGAATATCATAAAGAATATGAAGATTTAAAGAAAATTCAATATAGTGGAAAAGATGTTAGCTTAGTTACTCGTGAAGAGTTTGTTAAAGAAGCTAAACCACGTAAAAAGAATATGTTTGATAAAGCTATATTCTGGGCAACAGTAGTAATTACAGCTATTATTGCTTGTTTAGATTATATTCCTTTAGCAAGACTTACAATGGATTGGTTTGAAGATGCTGCTAGTAATACATTTACATTCTATTTCCCAGCTAGAATGATGAATGCTGTTATGCTTTGGGCATTATTTAATGGAACTATTGGCTTAGTTTTAATATTTGGTGTTAAAGCAATTGAAAATTTATATTATAAATTAACAAATAAAACTGAATATATTTCTTGGTATAGATTCACTTCATTAAAAATTAATTGGAAAGATTTATTAATGTCTATCGGATTTGCAGTTGTTTTATTCTTTGGATTCTATGGATTAATTCAATTAATGTATGTCATATTCCATCAAGACTTTAGATTTATGTTAATAAGTGCTGCTCCACTTAATGGAAGAATGCTTGTTACATGGTTAATTTATTTAGTCCCATTCTTTATATTCTATATATCTAATTCAATAAGAGTTAATTTATCAATGGCTACAGAAGGTTGGAGCGAATGGAAAGTTATGCTAACTGGAGCTATTGCAAATAGTGTTGGATTAGTATTTATATTAATTATTAACTATTTCGTATATTTCAAGACTGGTACAGTATTCTATGGTTATTATTCACCTACTGATACTAGTGAAATGTGGTTATTTATTAATATGGTATTTGGACTTATCCCAATGATGTTCTTATTACCTATTCTTAATAGATATTTATTTAAAAAGAGTGGCAATGTCTACTTTGGCGCTATTTTAACTTGTATGATCTTTATCATGATGTCAATTAGTGCTTCAGTTTCTTACATTGCAATGTAATTATTAAAGGAGTTAATCAATATGGATATTGGTGAAAAATCATTACAATGTCATTATAAATGGCATGGAAAAATCGAAACTAAAGTAAGAGCAGAAGTTTCAACTAATGAAGATTTAATGCTCGCATATACACCAGGTGTTGCAGCACCTTGTATGAAGATTCATGAAGATGTTAATGAATCATTTAATTTAACAAGAAGATGGAATACAGTTCCTGTTATTACTGATGGTACTGCTGTTTTAGGACTTGGTGATATTGGACCAGAAGCTGGTATGCCAGTTATGGAAGGTAAATGTGCATTATTTAAAGCTTTTGGTGATGTTGATGCTTTCCCAATTTGTATTAAAAGTAAAGATACAGAAGAAATTATTAAAACTATTAAATTAATTTCTGGTAGTTTTGGTGGTATTAATTTAGAAGATATTAGTGCACCTAGATGTTTTGAAATCGAAAGAAGACTAAAAGAAGAATTAAATATTCCTGTTTTCCATGATGATCAACATGGTACAGCTATTGTAACTTTAGCTGCATTAATTAATGCATTAAAACTTACTAATAAAAAAATAGAAGATTTAAAGATAGTTATTAATGGTGCTGGTGCTGCAGGTGAAGCTATCGCTAAATTATTAATTTATTCTGGAGCAAAAAATGTAATTGTTTGTGATTCTAAAGGTATTATTTGTAAAGGTGATCCTAGATTAAATGATGCTAAAAAAGAATTAGCAGAAATTACAAATTTAGATCATATTCAAGGATATTTAGTAGATGCAATGAAAGGTGCTGATGTATTTGTTGGTGTAAGTGTTGCTAATTGTGTTAGTAAAGATATGGTTAAATCAATGAATGAAAAACCAATTTTATTTACGTGTGCTAATCCAATTCCTGAAATTAATCCAAAAGATGCTAAAGAGGCTGGTGCTTATATTATTGGTACAGGTTCTAGTCAATATCCTAACCAAATTAATAATGTATTAGTTTTCCCAGGATTATTTAGAGGAGCAATTGATGCAAAAGCAACCGATATTAATGTAGAAATGATGAAAGCTGCAAGTTTAGCAATTGCTAATACTGTAAGCGATGAAGAACTTAGTGTCACTCACATTTTACCTTTTGCTTTTGATAAAAAAGCTCATGAAAATGTTGCTAATGCTGTAAAAGAAACAGCTATAAAATGTGGCATTGTTAGAAAATAAAAACCTCTTAATATATCAAATATAATAAAAATGGGGCTGTTGAAAAACTGATTAATTAATCGGTTTCTAAATAACCCTTTTTTATTGGAAATTTTTGAGTTTTTAAACATACTGAAGTATGTTTAATTTTTGTAAAATTTTTGATTAATTTTTTTACCTCTTTTTGATAGTTTTTTAGGAGATGGTTTCTTAAATGATTCGGCTTCCATTTTTGGTGGTGCTTTCCAAAAAAGGGGCATCTTTTTTAAAGCCATA